>NZ_DS989848.1:152646-182633 GCF_000155555.1 Coleofasciculus chthonoplastes PCC 7420 | reverse complement strand
GGGGGGAACGAGGGGGGTCGGGAGAGGGGCTGGGGGTGAGGGGTTGAGCTTAAGTTGCACGTCGGTGCGCCCCTACGGTTTCTGAACAGAATACATCAGCATCACAGCAATGATCCGAAACCTGACCGAATGGGATGAAGACGACAAGGGCGACGCCGAGGACGAATATGCAGCCCTGCGGCGTTCTTTGAGTTGGACAGAAGGATTTGGTTTGCTGTTTGTTGACTGTACTCCCGCCACCGCCGAGAAATTAATTAAGGATATTCGGAAAGATTTACCGCAAAAAAGAATTGAGGTTTTACGTCTCACCGAACCGATTGAGAATCTCTATACCGAAATCGCCGCGTTACCCAATCGGGATAGTATCGATATCTTATTTATCCAAGGGTTAGAACATTCGATTTATGACTATGAAAAGGCAATCAAAGATAATACAGAACGCCACAACTATTCATTGTTTTCTGTGCCGCGTTTATTAGGACATCTGAACCTACAGCGAGAATCATTTCGCGACCATTTTAATATCTGTTTCGTTTTTCTCCTGCCCAAATTTGCCCTCACCTATTTCAACCGCCGCGCCCCCGACTTCTTTGACTGGCGTTCTGGCTTATTTAAATTAGAGAGTCAAGGCAAGTTGGCTTTAGCAGAATTATCTCAAGGGGAAGATGAGTTTTGGTTGAAGCAAGGCAATCAGCAATTTAGACTCGGGGATTTAGTTGATGCAATTGTTTGCTGGGAAAAAGCGTTAGATATTACGCCGGATTCCCACAACGCCTGGAACAACCGAGGTATTGCCCTGAGAAATTTAGGACGAATAGAGGAAGCGATCGCTAGCTTTGATAAAGCCTTACAATTTAAACGCGATTGCCATCAAGCATGGAATAACCGGGGTAATGCCCTATTTAATTTAGGACGAATAGAGGAAGCGATCGCTAGCTACGATAAAGCCTTACAATTTAAACCTGATGACTATGAAACCTGGTGTAATAGGGGTTATGCCATGGATGAGTTAGGAGAAATAGAGGAAGCGATTGCTAGCTTTGAGCAAGCTTTACAATTTAAACGCGATTGCCATCAAGCATGGAAAAATCGGGGTAATTCCCAGAGCAAGCTAGGACGACTATTTAAAGCGATCGCTAGCTACGATAAAGCCTTACAATTTAAACCTGATTACCATCAAGCCTGGTACAACCGGGGTATTGCCCTGAGAAAGTTAGGAAGATTAGAGGAAGCGATCGCTAGCTACGATAATGCCTTACAATTTAAACCGGAGCAACATGAAGTTTGGCTCGACCGAAGTATTGCCCTGAGAAAGTTAGGAAGATTAGAGGAAGCGATCGCTAGCTACGATAAAGCCTTACAATTTGAGCCTGATGACCATCAAGCCTGCTACAACCGGGGTATTGCTCTAAGAAAGTTAGGAAGATTAGAGGAAGCGATCGCTAGCTTTGATAAAGCCTTACAATTTAAACCTGATAAACATGAAGCCTGGTACAACCGGGGTTCTGCCCTAGATGAGTTAGGACGAATAGAGGAAGCGATCGCTAGCTTTGATAAAGCCTTACAATTTAAACCTGATTACCATCAAGCCTGGTACAACCGGGGTATTGCCCTAGATAAGTTAGGACGAATAGAGGAAGCGATCGCTAGCTATGATCAAGCCTGGTACAACCGGGGTATTGCCCTAAGAAAGTTAGGACAATTAGAGGAAGCGATCACTTGCTTTGATAAAGCCTTACAATTTAAACTTGATGACCATCAAGCCTGGTACAACCGGGGTAATGCCCTATTTGATTTAGGAAGATTAGAGGAAGGGATCGCTAGCTTTGATAAAGCCTTACAATTTAAACGCGATTGCCATCAAGCCTGGAACAACCGGGGTATTGCCCTAAAAAAGTTAGGACAATTAGAGGAAGCGATCGCTAGCTACGATAAAGCCTTACAATTTAAACCTGATTTACATCAAGCCTGGAACAACCGGGGTAATGCCCTATTTAATTTAGGACAATTAGAGGAAGCGATCGCTAGCTACGATAAAGCCTTACAATTTAAACCTGATGACCCTGAAGCCTGGTACAGTCGGGGTATTGCCCTCGGTAATTTAGGACAATTAGAGGAAGCGATCGCTAGCTACGATAAAGCCTTACAATTTAAACCTGATGACCCTGAAGCCTGGTACAGTCGGGGTATTGCCCTCGGTAATTTAGGACAATTAGAGGAAGCGATCGCTAGCTACGATAATGCCTTACAATTTAAATCTGATGACCCTGAAGCCTGGTACAACCGGGGTAATGCCCTAGATGGGTTAGGACAATTAAAGGAAGCGATCGCTAGCTACGATAAAGCCTTACAAATTAAACCTGATTACCATCAAGCCCGGTACAACCGGGGTATTGCCCGAAGAAAGTTAGGACGAATTGAGGAAGCGATCGCTAGCTACGATAATGCCTTAAAATTTAAAACTGATGACCATGAAGCCTGGTACAACCGAGGTTTTGCCCTGTATAAGTTAGGACGATTTGAAGAAGCCATAATTTCCTGTAATAAAGCCCTAGAAATTAAACTAGATTACGCTAATGCATTTTACAAAAAAGCTTGCTATTTGGCATTGCAAAACCAAATTGACCTAGCCTTAGAAAAGCTACAACAAGCTATCACGCTGAATCCTGATGAATACCGAGAGATGGCAAAAACGGATTCTGAATTGGATAACATTCGTCAAGATCCGCGATTTCAAGCGTTGATTCAAAATGACATTGATTAACGTTTTCAGTGATGCAGTTATCAAAGAGTTTATCAGCCTCTCGTCCTGTAGTACACCGAATTTTAGGACTTACGCAAAGCCTCTATGTGTAGGGTGTGATAGGGTCGCGTAACGCACCTTTGCCCCTGTGATGTAACTGCGTAAGTCCTGAATTTGATAGATTAAGCTTAGGCACAGAAACATCATCGGATCAGGGGCTAAAGCCCCGACTACGAACGAACCCTAAAGGAGAACATGATGAAGTGCGCTACATTGTGTTTATTCGCGATGTGTTGAGCGAAATTAATCCGTGATAAGTTAGACGAACAGCATCAATGACATAAGACAAATGACCAACTATGAACGATTTCCAGATATTAAAACGAATTTTTAATGCCTTTGACCCCTTTCGCCCCTTACCCCCTGGTGTTCCAACTTACGTGGATTGTGAAGAGGTGCGGGGCGATTGTGATATTTTAATTGAACTGGGACGATCGATTTTATTATCAGATAGAGTCACCTGTAATCTCTATGCGGGACATCGGGGGGCGGGAAAATCAACGGAATTACTGCGGCTGAAAGCGGACTTAGAAGAGCAGAAGTATTATGTTTGACAATTAAACCGAGCGCACGTCGGTGTTAGGGCACACGTCATTGGTGTCAGACTTAAGCTCAACCCCTCACCCCCAGCCCCCTGACAGGTGTAGGTTTTTTACTCTTAGGTGGGGACAAGACAAGGAGGACAAGGATGGAAAGAAGACAAGGGGGGAAAATCTCTCTAGTATTGCTTTTCTACCTTAAGTTGACACCCATGGGCAATGCCGTACCCCTACAGGTAGCGCCCGTGTCACCAATGGGTTTATCGCAACCCCATCCCTTGCAACTCTTGACGTAACCGTTGCGCTTCCTGGGGATTGGTGACTTGATGACGGGCGATCGCACTCTCAAATGCGGCTAAACTTTCTGATACTCGTCCCAGTTTAAGTAATACAACCCCTAAGTTTTGGTAAGCGTCGGCATAGTCGGGATTCAGTTGAATGGCTTTTTGATAAGCGGTTATCGCAGATTCCCACTGTCCCAAGGCTTTTAAGGTCATCCCCAGGTGATTGTATCCCACGGCAAAACTCGGATCAATTTTCACCGTGGTTTCATAAGCTCGTTTCGCTGTGGTGAAATCGCCAACGCCGAATAACAAATTCCCTAAATTATTATAGGCTCCCAGTTTAAGTTGGGGCAGAATCGGTTGCTTAATCGCGTCTTGATAGTGATCTGCCGCTAATTGGAGTTGATTCTGTTTGGTGTAAGCATTGCCTAAATGGTAATGTAATTCAAATAAGACCGAAGCGTCTACCTGTGAATCCGTGAATCCACGTTTAAGCAGGGCAATTCCCTCCCCTACTTGACCGATTTGCACATACAGCGCCCCTAATTTACTACACAAGTATGCATCATTAGGATGATCAGCCAGGAATCCTTCCATAGCAGTCTTGGCGCGAGTGTATTTATCCAACGCCGCGATCGCACCCGGTTGATAGCCATAATGTAAAATGCCCACCGTAGACAGGGAAATCACCTGCCAATCCGGTTCTCGCTGTAACAATTGGGCGACACTATCATCCACCAGAGAATGGTAGGGGCGAGAAAAATAGATATCGGGATGATGGCGAAATAAACGGGATACCAGGGAATAGGGGGATTGAGTCGCACCCACTTCTTGACGGATCAGATTAATCACCAAGTTGCGATCGTTTTGTATCGCCTGTTGGATTTCGGGGACAATTTCCGGCGTTAACACCTCATCCGCATCCAGTACCAACACCCACTTCCCGCGCACATAGCGCAGCGCCTGGTTGCGGGCGGCGGAAAAGTCATTGCACCATTGAAAATGATAGACTCTTGCTCCATAATCGGTAGCGATATCAATCGTGCGATCGCTTGATCCGGTATCTAGGATCACCATTTCATCGACGATTGGCTGCACACTCTCCAAAACTTGAGATAAACTGGCTTCCTCGTTTTTTACAATCATACATAGACTGAGATCCATCCTTAATTCCCTCTTTGGTGACAGTCAGACATGGAACAATAAGATCAGTTGATTTGCTATTCATACTAGAAAACAATGCCAAAACCGACACAAGCCCACATGTCTCGCACAATCTCTAAGAGTCAGCCTAGTGGTGCGAAGGATATGACTAAGCGCCAGATGGAATATTATATGGGAGCGAAGCTGATTGAGGTTGGGGTTAATCCCAAATCGGCGATTTATCGTTGGTCAGTGGAAGATAAAGGAAGTCGTGAAGTCTGGACGTATAGCGCCTACTGGAGTGATTCTAAAGAGGAATTATTGCAGAAGGAACAGGAATCCTAGAGTGTTGGTCAAGTATTCCGAGAAACCGGGTTTCTCGTAAGGATGACAACGACTATCAAGCTTTCACCCAAAGAAACCCGGTTTCTTGACCGATGTCCTAGTGCAGTGTGTGAAAATAGCTAAGGGAGTTGGGGGAGATATTCGCGGTTCAGTGATTATGGAATGTTGGGTTGAGCGAAGTCGAAACCCAACCTACAAATTAGCTGCATAAGCTGTTCGGCATTTAAACCTTAATGTCAATAATGGCTCTCATCCGTGTAGTGCGTTTAGCGAAGCCATGCCGCAGGCTTTGCATCTTGCTCGCTACTAATACCCAATTTAAATGCATGACAGCTTATCACTCCTTTGAATTGAAATGTCATTTTATAGTTGGCGCTTAAATGCTTATGGCGCTAAAGCGCAACTACAAACAAACATTCAACTTAGTTGGGCGACTATCTGATTTTGTAAGACGGTTTGTTCGGTGAGTAAGTCGTCTACTGTTAATCGTAATGCGCGATCGCGATCGACTGAAAATTTGAGTTTGATCCGATCGCGTCCCGGATTTCCGGGGGGTGTAAGCTGGGCAATGGTTCTGGCACCGTCCCGATCATTTAAGGGTTGTACGGCGGTTTTGCCGCCACCGAGTTGGCGTGTGACTAGGCGATCGCCTTCAAAGTATACCTCGGTTGCTCCTGTTTCTGCGCCTAATTCGCCGACGATTAATTCAATACTCGGTTGATTGTCTACTGACGCCCCTACTACTAATTCCACGGGATTACTCATCGGATAGGGTTGTCCGGCTTTTATAATCGGATGCCAATTGTGACACTTATTCCGTCGATCCCAGTAGCGAATCCCATAGCTATGGTAGAGGAAGTCTTGGACTTCTATGCCTTGGGCTAATTGTAATGCGCCCTGGGCGATGGCTTCAAAGGGTTTTCGGGAACGAATCTTTTCGGCGTTAAAGTATTGCTTTACCCACTCTTGGACGGCGGGAATTTTTACGGTTCCCCCGACTAATAATACCGCATCAATATCGGCGACTTCGATACCACTGCGCCGTGCTTGTTGCAGGAGTTGGGTCATTCGTTCATTCAGGTTATCAAAAAATTGGTGATCCGTTAAGATGGTTTCAAAGGTTTGCCGATCCAGACTCAGTTCATAACTCTCTAGTGTTTCATCGTTAAAGTAAACTTCCGTGGCGGTGGATTCTGTAGAAAGCTTAATTTTCAAGCGTTCCGCTAATCGCGTGGTTAAGGGCGATCGCGTAATTCCCTGGGTTTTGACAAAATAATCTACTAGCCAGTTATCAATATCTGAACCGCCTAAATTTTGTCCAGCTTTGGCGAGTACGCGGGCGATTTGTGGCTTTTGTCCCGAACGTTCACCTAATACTTTTTCCCCCCATTTCAGGATAAATCCCAGGGGCTGTTTCCCCGGTTGTACCTCTTGATTTAACTGCACCAGGGATAAATCCAAAGTACCGCCACCGAAATCCACGACGAGGAGGGTTTCACCTTCTGCTACACCATACCCCAAAGCGGCGGCGGTGGGTTCATCCAGTATCCGCAGTTGTTCCACGGGTAAGGCTTGACACACTCCGGTTAACCAGTGGCGATACGCCTCAAAGCTATCGACGGGTACGGTAAGAATTAAGGATTCAATCGTGTCTGTGGGGGAAGGGGAGACTTTGGCGATAATTTGGCTGAGGAACCATTGTCCAATTTGCTCAAAACTGATGGGTTGTTGATCCAATTCCGGCAAAAATCCCTGAATCTGGGAACCTATCCCGCGTTTGAAGCCGGAGAAAAAGCGGAGATCGGTGGTAAGATCTAAGCCGCGATCGCGGATTGTTTGACCGACGATCACCTGACCTTGCTGGGCATCCTCAACATAGACCAAACTGGGAATCAGGGGTGGATTTTGGGCAAGTTGTATTGATAAACCAGGTAGGCTGACGGTTTCCGCTTCGCCCGTGGCGGCGTTCCAGCGAGTGATAACTGTATTGCTTGTGCCAAAATCAATTGCGTAGTTCGTCATTTGTCATTCGTCATTCGTCATTTGTTATTTGCCACTATACAGGAAATAGGAATTGTGAAGTCAGCCTTTAGTCCTTTGAGTTTATAATCGGAATTTCGACAATAAACTCCGTTCCTTGATCGGGATGGGAAACACACTGAAGTTGACCTTGATGCTTTTCGACAATAATTTCATGGCTAATTGATAAGCCTAATCCGGTGCCGCGTCCTACGGGTTTTGTGGTAAAGAATGGATCAAATATTTGGGAAATAATATCGGCATTAATTCCGGCACCATTATCCGCAATCCGAATAACGGCAAAGTCTGATGGTTGCTGTTTATGACCATTATCGTCTGCACTCTGACTCTTTTGAACCATTTCGGTGTGAATTTTAATCACGCGGGGAGCGGGTTTATTCTCTAAGGCATCAATCCCATTACTCAGCAAGTTCATAAATACCTGATTTAACTGACTGGCGTAGCAGGTAATCGCTGGAATTTCACCGTATTCTTTAATCACTTCAATTTGGGGACGATTGCCTGATGCCTTGAGGCGATGCTGTAAAATAATCAAGGTATTATCTATACTTTCATGAATATCAATTGTTTTTCGCTCTGATTCATGATGTCGAGAGAAAATGCGTAAGGATTGAACAATTTGCTGAATGCGATCAGCACCTATCTCCATCGATTTGATTACATTTTGCCAATCCTCACTGACGAACTCCCAGTCAATCTCTTCACTAATCTCTTGAATGGCGTCTGGGGGATGGGGATAAGCTTCACTATAGGCATTAATTAAGCGAGTGAGATCGACAAAATAATTTTTAGCATACATGAGATTCCCGCCAATAAAGTTGACAGGATTATTAATTTCGTGAGCTACACCTGCCACCATTTGCCCTAAGCTGGACATTTTCTCATTATGAATCAGTTGAGTTTGGGCGCGTTTGAGTTCAGCTAATGCTGTCTCTAGTTGGATCGATTTTTCCTGTTCTCGCTGAATCGATTGATGCAAGGCTTCCTCGGCTTGTTTACGTTGGCAGATATCTTTGAGTGAACCCACCATTCGCTGAGGTTTTCCGTCCTCATCCCACAGGGCTTGTCCGCGACACATTACCCATTTATAGTCACCATTTTGGCATTGTAAGCGATATTCAATTTCATAATAAGGGATTTTTCGCTGCAAGTAGTTTTGGGTTGTTTCGATAATTTGCTCGACATCATCGGGATGGATACGACTAATCCATTCATCAAAACGATGTACAATTTTACAGGTTTCATCGTGGCAATTTTGATTACCGATAATTTCCTGAAACCGCTCAGACGTAAACACTTCCTCAGTTTTCAAATTCCAATCCCAAATTCCATCATTATTGCCTTGTAAGACTAACTGCCAGCGTTCTTCACTTTGGCGTAAATCTTCTTCAATTCGCTTGCGTTCTGTAATATCTTTGCCGACGGTGATTACACAGCGTTCCCCTTTCAAATCAATAAACTCAGCCGATAATAATAAGGTAATAATCTCACCCCATTTAGTCCGCCATTCCGTTTCCCAGTTACACAGTGATCCTTGTCGATGTAAAAGCTGTTCAAACTGAACCATGTTTTCAGGATTGACGACCAAGTTTAGATCAAAAATTGTCTGACCAATGACAGCTTTTCTCTCATACCCCAATAGATTGAGAAAACTTTGATTCACATCGATATAGCGTCCGTCTGGGCAAGTGCTAATCGTAATCGGGTCAGGGCTACAACTAAAAGCTTTGGCAAATTTTTCTTCTGAGATTTTGCGGGCTACTTCGGCGCGTTGCCGTTCTTGGACTTCTAAGAGTAATGAGGTGAGATCGGCGATGGAACGGGCAAAGTTTTGCTCTTCTGGTGTCCAATGTCGGCACGTTTCTATCTGTTCAATACATAACACACCTACGGTTTTTCCGCCCAATCGTAAAGGGGTGTCTAGCATTGATGTTATGTTTAATCCCTGTAGGTAAGACTCCAGCAAATCACCGCTTCTGGGATCGCTGATCACATCATCTACTGCAACGAGGGGAGCCTCACTTAAAGCGTTAAAGTAAAGCGGATGGTTTGCTAGGGCTAGGCTTAACCCGGTGCTATGTTTACAGTGACTTTGCTGGAATAAATCCAGACATTCAATATGAGTTTTTTGTTGATTATAGAGCCAAATACCGACTCGTTCGACTTCAAGAGTACGGGCTGTGACTTCGGTGATTTTCTGAAACGCTAATTCTAAATTCCCCTGATATAAAATTTTATTTTTAGCCAGTTCAATGAGTAAACTATTTTGATGGCTAAGCTGTCTTGCCTGTTGGCGAAGTTGGTTTTCGGCTTGCTGGCGATCGCGAATTTCTTGTTGGAGTAAACTATTTTGTTCTTTTAACTGGTTCTGTAATCCTTGCAGGAGCAGTTGATGTTCGATCCGAACTAAAATTTCTTCCGGTTGGAACGGTTTAGTAATATAGTCAGCCCCGCCAATTTTTAACGCTTTGACTTTCTCTGCCGCTTCCGTCAATGCGCTTAAAAAAATAATCGGAATGTCTTTGGTTTTCGTATTTGTCTTCAGACATTGACAAACACTATACCCATCCATATCCGCCATGACAATATCCAGTAAAATTAAATCAGGAGGCGATGAAATTGCCGCATGGATGGCGAGTTTACCACAAATAGCCCGTTGAATGTTATAATGTTCTTTCTCCAATACATTCGATAAAAACCGTAAATTATTGGGGTTATCGTCAACCACTAATATCGTTATTTTAGGTTTATTCAATACCATTGATAATTGTTGACTTAGCATCACTCTAGTCCTTATGAATGATTAATGACCGCCTGAGTCACTCGCAGAATAACATCCAGTCTAAAATCATGAAGTAAATCCGTTAATGCCTTGGCTAAATCTGCCTTTTCTGTCGGTAGTTTTTGAATCAACTGAGCAATCATTGCTTCATCTAACTGATTAGCCGCCTGTGCTAATTCAGTCACCCAGGCTGAAGGTAGACTGGATAACTCTGAACAGAAAAACGAGTCTGGTTTTTCTTGTCTGCTATAACTTGAGAGAGAGAGAGGTAAACTATCCGATAACTCTTCATAACGATAGCGTACTCCTAAATGGTGGGCAATTGTGTCAAAAATTTGCTCCTCTGTAAAGGGTTTCCGGACAAAATCCTCAGATCCGGCGGCTAAAATCTCCTCTCGCCTTTCCTCAAAGGCGCTAGCGGTTAAGGCGATAATAATAGTTCTAGATAAATCGAGAACTGAGTTGGATTGAGATAACCGTTCTTTTTCTTTGCTTTTAAGCCGTCGCGTTGCTTCTAACCCATCCATCATTGGCATACGTGTATCCATAAAAATCAAGTGAGGTTGCCAAGTTTCCCATAACGGTAAGCATTCCATCCCATTTGCCGCCTCCCGCACTTCAAAGCCAATCGGTTCGAGTAATTTAGTCAGCAACAGGCGATTTTCTGGGGTATCATCAACGACGAGGATACGATAGGTTGGTTGATTGGGTTCTAAGCCTAAGACGCGCTGACGGGGTTGGGGGGTGACGGGGTAGACATCTGCCGGACTAATTTTAATACCAAATTTAAAAATTGTCCCTTTGCCGACAACACTACTGACGGTAATCGTTCCCCCCATCAGTTGCACAAATTTACGGGTAATGGTTAACCCTAAACCTGTCCCTTCCGCCATTTTTTGTCCGGTTTCGGTTTGGACAAAGGCATCAAATAAGTTGTCAATTTCAGCCGGAGAAATACCCGCTCCCGTATCTTCTACTTCAAACCGGAGTCGGGGGGGAAATGCTGACAATGATGATGAGTCGGTGTCTGAAGGGTTTTGATCGGTTAACGGCTCAGTTGCCAAATTTACTCGTAAGGTAATTGTACCCTGTTCGGTAAATTTAATCGCGTTACCTAAAAGGTTAATTAAACAAACCCGTAATTTTTTTGCATCGGTTTTTATGGTTTGTGGAACATTGGGTGCGACGCTGAAGACTAGATTTAACTTTTTCTGTTCAGCTTTAATTTGGAACATTTCTTCCAAATTATCTAACAAGCGATACAAATCAAAGCTGGTTTCATAGAGGGAAATAATCCCTGCTTCAATCTTCGACAAGTCTAAGACATCATTAATTAAGTCCAGTAAATGTTCACCACTGCGATTAATAATACCCAGATATTCTCGTTGTTCCGGCGTAATTTTCAGATCACGACTCATGACTTGGGTAAACCCTAAAATAGCATTCAAGGGCGTGCGGAGTTCGTGACTCATATTGGCGAGAAATTCACTTTTAGCTTTAGAGGCGGCGGCGGCGGCTTTTTCGGCTTTGCGTCGCTCTTGAATTTCCTGCTCTAATTTGTGATGGCGATCGCGTACTTCTTGAGACAGTCGCCGAATCGTCAGTTGATGCTCCACCCGCGCCAAGACTTCTTCAACTTGAAAGGGTTTGGTGATGTAATCAACACCCCCCACGCGAAAGGCTTTGACTTTATCCAAAACATCATCAATGGCACTAATAAAAATGATGGGAATGTCACGAGTCTCCGGATCAGCTTTGAGAGTTTCACAGACTTGATACCCATCCATTTCTGGCATCCGGATATCCAGTAATATGAGATCGGGTTGGGCAGATTTAGCGGCGCGAATTGCCATTTTCCCCTTAACCACACCCCGCACTTGATAGCCTTGCTCCGACAAAGTTGCGGATAAAACTTGTAAGTTTTCTGGGGTATCGTCAACAATTAATAGGTTGCCTTTAGTCATTTATCTTATGTCTTATGTCTTATGTCTTATGTCTTTCGGTATTTGAATCAGGGCGGGTTTTGTTGCTCAGTTATCGGCTCTTAATTAGGGTTAGTCCCTAAACTATTGGTGTCAACTTAAGCGCCAAAAGTGCGACAGGGGGAGCTTTTCACCCTCATCCCCTAACCCCTTCTCCCACCCCCCTCGTTCCCCCCTACCCCCCTCGTTCCCCCCTACAAGAGGGGGGATGACAGAGGATACTTCGTTTTTGTGGCACGGGGGAGGACAGAGGATGCTTCGCTTTTGTTGCATAGGAGAAGGGGAACCATCACATAAAAACGCTTGTGTCATCACATCTGGAATAGCACTTCCTTCTTCCTTCTTGCTCCCCTCTCCCCTGGTGGGAGAGGGGCTGGGGGAGAGGGGGTTTTTTAAGTTGACACCAATGTCCCTAAACCCGCCCCTACAGATTCACCCGCTATGCCCTCGAAGGTTGTGAAGAGTCAAAACTCCTTCATCTGTTCTTCAATTAGATCGATAATTTGATCACAACGGAAGTTATTCACCATATCTGTGATAGCTTGGGCGATCGCGGTATGAGTTGGGGGAATTTGCTCGATAAGCTGGAAAATCCGTTCGTTATCAATCGAATCTGCCGCTTGGTATAATTCATGAATCCACTCCTTGGGCATAATCGTCAGGGCTTGAGCCGTTAGGGGTTGGTTGGATGCTAGGTTTTCATCCTCTAACGCTGTTGATGCAGTTGGCTGTTCGTAGACATACTGCACCCCTAAATAGTGGGCTATCTTATTAAAGATTACGTCTTCTCGGAAGGGTTTGCGAACAAAATCGTCACAACCGGCTGAGAGAACCAGCGATCGCTCTTCTTCAAAGGCGCTGGCGGTGAGGGCTAAAACCACGGTAGCTTGACCTTTGAGATGCCCTTTGATGTGTTTGGTGGCTTCATATCCATCCATCACAGGCATTCGCATATCCATCCAAATCAGGTGAGGTTCCCAGCTAGTCCAGATCGCGATCGCGTCTTGCCCATTCACCGCTTCTCGCACAGAAAATCCCACGGTGGTTAGCAGTTTTACCAATAATAAGCGACTTTCTAGGCGATCATCCACCACTAGGATACGGTAATTGGGTTGTCCGGGTACCAAGCCAACTACGCGAGGCGTCGCTGACTGGGTTTCTAGCTCAATTCCCTCCACTCGGTTAACGTCAATATCAAAGGTAAAAATACTGCCTTGGTTCAAGCGGCTACTGACGTGAATCTCTCCGCCCATGAGTCGCACAAATTGTTGACTAATAGGCAACCCTAATCCTGTGCCTTCTAGGGATTTTCGTCCTGCTTCAGTTTGCACAAAAGCCTCAAATAATGATTCAATTTCCTCGCTCGCAATACCGAGTCCCGTATCTTCAATTTCAAATCTTAGTTTTTGAGGGATTGGCAACGTATTAAATGTTGGGTGTCGAGTTGATTCTCCCATTTCCCCCTGCACCGCTTTAACACGCAAGGTAACACCTCCCTGGCTCGTGAATTTAATCGCATTATTCACTAAATTAATTAAGACTTGGCGCAGCTTCCCTTCATCAGTCTCCACATAGCGAGGTAGCGCCTCATCATAATCAACGACTAACTGCAATCCTTTATTCTCAGCCTGCAACTTGAACATTTCCTCTAAAACTTGCAGCATCCCATATAGATCAAAACTATAGCAATTGAGTTTGACCTGACCTGCTTCAACTTTAGACAGTTGCAGCACATTATTGATTAAACTAAGTAAATGTTCACCAGATCGGCAAATAATGCCAATATGATCATGGTGTTCTTGGGTTAAGGAAGAGTCACGCCCTAACAACTGAGCAAATCCAATAATCGCATTCAAGGGAGTCCGTAATTCATGACTCATATTGGATAGGAATTGACTTTTGGCGCGATTTGCCTGTTCAGCCGTGTCTTTAGCACGTTGTAGCGCAAATTCCACCTGCTTGCGATCGCTAATATCTTGGCTGACGGCGATCAGACAAGTTTGCTCATCTAGGTTAATTTGTTCGGCTGAGAGTAAGGCGGTACGAATGTCACCCGATTTGGTACGAAACTCAAATTCGTAGTTGCGAATAATCCCCTTGTTTGATATTGCTTTTAACATCCGGTTTCGGTCTTTTTGATTGACCCAGAGATTCAAATCAAGGGCAGTGCGACCAATAATTTCTGGGGCAGAATAGCCGGTAAACTGACAAAAGCTATCATTCACATCAATATGACAACCATCACTTAATCGCGTGATTGTCATGGCGCTGGGACTAGAACGGAAGGCACGGGCAAACTTTTCTTCTGATTGATACAAGGCAAATTGGGTGCGTTTGCGATCGGTAATATTGCGGGCAACCCAGATAACGGAATTGTTCGGTAATGGGGCAATACTGGCGGTAAACCAAACCCGTTGATCGGCATCATTTAAACTGTAATCAAAATGAATCGGTTCTTGGGTTTCGATAACCTGGTGAATTTGCTGGAACCAGCTTTGAGTATTGTCACTGTCGAGAAATTGCTCAATCGTTTGGTTAATCAGGGGTATTGATTTTTCAATATCGCGAGTGGGTCGAGTTGGTGCAACTTGAATATCATTAGTTTGAGGATCAATAATTAGGATAATATCAGGCATTGCCTCAAATACTGCTCGCATTTTGCCCTCAGAGGTTCGCAATTTTTGCTCAAGTAACTTGCGTTCCTCAATTTCTTGGTGAAGTTGCTGATTTTTGGTTTCTAATTCTTGGGTGCGATCGCGGACGGCTTGTTCTAGGGTTTGGTTATACTCGGTTAAAATTTTCTCGGTACGTTTGCGGGCGGTAATATCTTTGAATACACTAATACCATAGAGCAGAGTTCCCTGTTCATCATAGATGGGCATTGTCTGCATTTCTAGGGGAATTCGTTGATTCGCGTGACGCACTTCTAAGTCGTCAACGGTTACGGTTTCACCCTGGAGCGATCGCGCGATCGGTAAGCGGTCTAAAGGGTATAATTGATTGGTGTCTGCTCTATAAAGTTGATAGGTGGAACAAAGTTGATCGGTGTGGAGATTTGGATCTAAATCTTGTGCCAAAATCTGCTTGGCTTGTTGATTCATAAAGTAAAGCTTACCACTCGCCTCCACCACCAACACGCCAACAGGTACTGCTTCCAAAAATTGCGCCAGCCGATGTTCACTTTCGCGCACCGCTTCCTCGGCTTGATCATGCAACTGCTCAAAGACAAGATCACCATGTTCCGTGGATGTCTCAAGTAAGATTTTTAAATCTGTATTTTCTTGCTTGAGGCGCAAATTTTCGGCGTTGAGTTTATGAAAATGTAACTGAGTCTGGATTCGGGCTAAAAGTTCGGCTTGGGTGAAGGGGGTAATTAAATAATCATTTGCACCTGCTGCTAATAGTGAGTTTAATTCAGTGATAAGGTTGTGAGTAATTGAGACAATAATCGGTACATCATTTAGCCGTGTCACTTTTTGCAGCTTTTTGATGGGTTCACTGATGTTAATCTCTGAATGATTAAGATCTATCAGGATTAAGTCTGGTATAGAATCAGTATCAGTATCAATAATAGATAGAGCTTGTTCAAGGTTTTCAGCGTGAATATGACTATATTCAGAACTGGATAAATACTTGTTAATAGTCTGATAATTATCCGAATAAGCAGCAATAATCAATATCTTGATCGGTTTTATATTCGGTAAAATATTCATGGTATTTATTAATGTTTATGCTCACCACTCGCTGTCTTACTACTGGCGTGGCACATTTAATTTAGTGGATTAAAATTGTAGGGGCGCACCGACGTGCATTGGTATCAACTTAAGATGAAAAGCACGACTGGCAAGCTTTTCACCCTCATCCCCTAACCCCTTCTCCCACCCCCCTCGTTCCCCCCTACCCCCCTCGTTCCCCCCTACAAGAGGGGGGATGACAGAGGATACTTCGTTTTTGTGGCACGGGGGAGGACAGAGGATGCTTCGCTTTTGTTGCATAGGAGAAGGGGAACCATCACATAAAGACGCTTCCAAAGCATCTCTAGAATACCGTTTCTATATCGCTTCCTTCTTGCTCCCCTCTCCCCTGGTGGGAGAGGGGCTGGGGGTGAGGGGGTTGAGCTTAAGTTGACACGGATGACCGACGTGCGCCCAATTTCACTGTCAAATCTATGCCACCATTTTAGCTGTGTCAGTCCACTACATACACTAAGGAGATATTCCTGGCTGACTCTTAGAATACTTCCGCAATAACTGATTCACCTCTGGATTATACAGCCGCAAATAATTCCAATAATTCTCAAAAACTGCCTCCACATATCCCTTCGTTTCCGCAAAAGGAATCTGCTCAATGAACGCATCGGGATCAGTCGTATCATACTTCCTGATCCACTTTGCCACATTCCCTGGACCCGCATTGTAACTTGCGACGGCGAATAGAGAATGGTTATTGTATTCTTGGTGAGTGTGATCTAAATACCATGTCCCCAATTTGACATTATCATTGGGGTCATTCAGGTCATACTCCTGAAGCTGAATTTTATCGGCAATCCATTGACCCGTTCCCGGCATAACTTGCATTAAACCCCTGGCTCCTGCGATAGAACCGATTTCGGGTTCAAACCGCGATTCTTGGCGAATTAAACCTATCACCAATAAGGGATTAAGTTGACGTTGACCCGACCAATTGACCACCGAATCAAAAAAGGGTAACGGAAATAGTGTATACCAATACGCTGGTTCAGCCCGCAATGCTTGCCATTGGCGACGTTCTTCCGGGGTTTCACGCTGACTCAAAAACCAAACTTGATTAATCCCATTAATGTTATCACCCACGCCTAAGCGCATAACGCCATCGGTGAACTGTTCAGCAACCGTGGGTTCCTGGCGATTCTCAAATTCGGCTTGCCAAAGCGTCCAACTGTCCTGATTTTGTCCCAATAGATGCAATTCTTTTAACGTATCTGATCCAGCCGGGAGTCGCGATCGCGTTTTCGGTAGCACCAGCGTCGGATTTACATCCCGCACCGTGGTAAAGTCCCCCACATCCCAGCCGAGAAATCGGGCAGACCGCCACGCATAATAGGATTCGGGATACTGTGCCAAAACGTGTTCAAACGCGGATGTGGCTTCCTCTTGGCGTCCCAGTTGCATTGCCCATCTGCCCACCCAAAATGCCGCTTCCGGGGCGATGGCACTATCGGGACTATCTGTGGTAATCGGTTGCGCCCATTGCCATGCTTCGGCGAGATTCCCCGCTTGGGCTTTCTGGTTTGCTACCTGCCAACGATAGTCTGCGGCGGCGTCAGAATTCGGATATTGGGTTAACACCGACTGACGGGCTTGGGTGGCAGATTGAGAACTGCCCAACGCTTCTAGGATGTTTGCCTTGGTGAGTAGGGCTTCTGGGGCTTCATCGGGGAACTTCGCCACCACCTGATCCAGGTAAGGGATTGCCTCTTGAGAGGGGAGAAGACTCGCCAGACGCCGCAATCCTAACCCCGTTTCTTTGGCATCGGGAAAGGTGCGAATCAGTTGTTGATAGCCGGCTTTGGCTTCTTGGCGTTTCCCTTTCAGGTGATACCCGCGCCCGACTCGATAGGCATTTTCCGGCGTGGGCGGGGCTTTGGTGTAGGCTTTAGCCGCTTTGTCATATTCACGGGTTTCCCAATAGCCAAAGGCAATGGTTTGCCAGTCTTGGGGCTGTAACCCAGACGCATACTCATTCACTAAGCGATCGCGAATTCCGCCACTCCCAGGAGTATCGTATGCTGATTTGGCTAAGTGTAAGAGTAAATTCAGTTGTTTGGGATTCTCTTGCAGCTTTTGGCGAACAATATCCAGGGTACGGGGATGAGTCGGAAATTGCGCGATCGCCTGTTGCCAATACTCTGGATTCGATTCCCCTAACGCATACAGGGCGTGGGCAGCGACAGGATCACTGGGATAAGTCTCTAGAATCCCTTGCCAAGCTTGTTCGGCGTTAGCTGTATCCCCCATCGCTGTGTAGGCTTGAGCGCGTTTCAGGGCAATATGAGAGGCTAACTGGGGATACTTTGCGTCCAATCCCTCTAGCCATTGAAGTGCCGCCTCTGGCTGCTGTTGTCCAATTAAATCCGACGCCAACAAATAGCGGGCGCGATATTGATCCAGGGATTGACGCCCGGAAGCAATATCCATCAGTTGTTCCGCCCTGGCTTGGGGAGATAAAGAGACTAAGGGCAGTACCAGGGATTGAGCATCCTTTTGGGTCAAACTCAGTTCACTTTGCGGGGAGTCAGCCCCCAAGTTTTCCAGAATACCAGTCTGTCGGAGAACGAACCAAGACGAACCACATAAGGCAATAAATAGCAATCCCGCCCCGACTGCTACAGGAACTCTGTATTTTTGTACCTTTAGCATGAAACCTATTTCGCCCAATACTGATAAAATCTACTGTCTCCCATTGTGACGAAGGATCAGGAAAATGGGTGGCATTCAGGGGGAAATAGGGGAGTCATGTTCCAGAGGTGATGACAGAAGCATCTGTCTGTAGGGGCGGGTTTAGGGACTAATATTGATTGTTCTCCCTAGCTTGGCTGCAAAACCCGCCCCGACCATAAGACATAAGACATAAGACAAATGCAATACTAAAGATGAGGTAAAAGATAAGAGACACAACGAAGGAATGGAAATTCGAGCAACGGATACACCACGGGTAGATTGGACTGGTGATGCCCTAGCACTGGGATTCTTTGAAGATGTTGTAGAGTTAACGGGTGATTTAGCCCAGCTTGATCAGAAACTCTCCGGTACGCTGAAGGAACTGATTGAGGAAACCGAGTTTAAAGGAAGCGTTGGCAGTAGTGCTGTAACTCGTGTGGGTGCCGGTAGCTCAGTTCGTAAGGTTATTTTAGTCGGGTTGGGTAAATCGGATGCCCTAACCGTAGATAGTTTACGTCGAGTAGGGGCTGCGATCGCGCGGATGGCAAAGCAGCAGAAAAGCAAAACCCTGGGTATTAGTCTCCCGGCGGCGAATAATGATACCGCACTCAGCGCTCAGGCGATCGCGGAAGGAATTACTCTAGCATTGCATCTGGATAATCGCTTTAAGTCGGAACCGGAAGATAAGGGTGCGAAATTAGAACAGGTGGAATTATTGGGACTCGGTGATGTCCAAGCCGCCATTAACCAAGGGAATGCCATTTGTCAAGGGGTAATCTTAGCACGAGAGTTAGTCGCCGCCCCGCCGAATTCTGTCACCCCAATGACATTGGCACAGACAGCCCAGGATATTGCCTCTGCTTATGGGATGACGCTAGAAGTATTAGAAAAAGACGAATGCGAAAAGTTAGGCATGGGCGCGTTTTTGGGTGTGGCGCAAGCCTCAGAAATGCCACCCAAGTTTATTCATCTCACCTATAAACCCCAAGGAACACCGCGTCGGAAACTCGCGATTGTGGGGAAGGGATTAACCTTTGATTCCGGTGGCTTGAACCTGAAAGTCTCAGGTAGCGGTATCGAAACCATGAAAATGGATATGGGAGGGGCGGGTGCTACCTTTGGTGCAGCCAAAGCCATTGGTGAATTAAAGCCAGATGTCGAGGTTCACTTTATTAGTGCGGCAACAGAGAATATGATCAGTGGTCATGCATTGCATCCCGGTGATATCATCACCGCATCCAATGGCAAAACCATAGAAGTGAATAATACCGACGCTGAAGGGCGGCTGACTCTGGCTGATGCCTTGGTGTTTGCCGAGAAGCTGGAGGTAGACGCGATCGTGGATTTAGCCACCCTCACCGGGGCTTGTGTTGTGGCTCTCGGCAATAATATTGGTGGACTTTGGACAACCGATGACACCCTCGCAACTCAATTCAAAACCGCATCGGAAAAAGCAGGCGAAAAATTCTGGCAAATGCCGATGGAAGAGAAATATTTTGAGGGAATGAAATCACCCATTGCTGACATGAAAAACACCGGTCCTCGTGCCGGGGGTTCAATCACGGCGGCTCTATTTTTAAAGCAGTTTGTGAAAGAGACATCCTGGGCGCATTTAGACATCGCCGGTCCAGTTTGGGCAGATAAAGAAGACGGATGCAATAATGCTGGGGCAACAGGTTTTCCAGTTCGCACGCTGGTTCACTGGGTTTTGGCATAAGCGAGATTCAATTAAACGAAGCGTCTCAATTTGACATAGGGGTGCAACCCTTGCGCCCTACAAAGTTTGCCCCCTAACTAAAGGGTATTGAAATTTCGATCTCGTAGGGTGGGTTAGGCGGGCGTTTAATTCAGGCAATAACCATTTAGTGAAACATCCGCCGTAACCCACCGATATTCAGCCAAGGAATGTTTTTAAATGGACTGAAGTTGAACGTTTGTAGTAAAGGCTTTAGCCTTTAAACTTGTATGGCTGTTGCCATAAAGGTTAGGACATCAGTTGAGTCCAATAGTGAACATAGAACAGTAAAGAATATCCCAACTTGCCAAGTAGCTGCGATGACGGATGAGTATTTACTCGGACGTTACCTCCGGTTCATACTCGTGACAGCCTTCGCAGGAACCGAGAGGATTCACAGCACAAAGCAAGAACGCTGAATTCGCATAATATCGGCAGGTATATTTTTTATCAACCGTGTTTGATAATTGCCTCATGCGTTGCTCGTGAAAATCAATCAAGCGTTTAATCTGAGCATGGGATTTTAGTCTCATGCGTTTAAATCCAATTGTTGTCATCGCTAACTTAACCAAAGACAGTTGTAAAGTCTATTTGCTTAATTTTCTCTAGACAATGGTATAATAATCCCTAATTATGCCATAAAATATCTACCCAATTGCACAGATACAATGGGTAACCGGATGCATTAATCAGATTTTGCACCTTTCCCTAGTGAAGAATACGGAGAAACCCTTGGAAGTAAGCGCCAGAAATGTCCACTTTTAGGCAAATCTGGGTAGGTCTTATGTAACGGAAAAAGCCGCGTCTCCTGAGAAACGCAGCTATTGACTTTAAAGACTCGGTGCGGTAGGATTGCCCTATTAATTACTTCTGATCAAAATAAATTGGCAGCAGGATAATTGCTCAGCTATCCTGCTCCTGTTTCTCTAGGACGCGATTACATCAGCAACGGTCAACGAATTCAAGTTATTGAGATTGACTCCTGAAATAGTATCGAGCGTTTGTCCACCAAATTCTCCGTACATTCTAGCCAATGCTCCGGTTAAGCCAGCATTGTAGTCCATTGCCACTTCATTACTGATGAAGTCTGTGCGAACATCGTTATAAGCAAAATCATTGGGAGAATCTGGACCCCCAACAAGCGCCCCGTAGAGGGTATGTAGATTATCGCGAGAATCACTGATATTTGTCACTCCGGAAGCCGCACGGTGGTGGGGATTGAGCGCATAGTCCTCACCAAAACCAACCATATAGCTGAAGTCGCGGGGATTATCGCCTAAGATGTAGTCAATTTGCCCCTCAGCAAAATCAGAGTATTGACCATTGGGGTCATTCACCGTATCCGCGTAGACGCCAGCCAGGAATGAGGTATTGGCGCTGTAGCGCAGAGAACCCCACTGACTCAGCCATGCGAGTCCACCATCGGTATAGGTTGGGGTACTACCGCCGGGAAGCCAGGAGTTTAACCAGCCTTCCACATCACCTTTATACTCATTTTTGCCCGTTTCCTGAGCTAACAAGATAGCCGCACCATAGGATTTGTCATCCCAGGATTGCGTCCACCCTGGACCAATTCCCTGGTATAAACTTTCGGCTTTGTTGAGATACGTCGTATCTGTACTACCCGCCGCCTCAGTTGCTTTGTGCAGCCAGGTTGCACCCCAAACTAGCTCGTCTTGGAAGCCGCTGAAGGAATTGTAGAATTGACCTGCATCTGGAATCGCGTCAGTATAGGTGCCGCGATATTGGTCGGCAAAATCGTAGAGTTGTTGGGCGTTCTGTAGCAGGGTATCCGCGTAGGCTTCGTCTACCCCTCGGAAGACAATCGAAGCCGCCGCCAGAGACGCCGCTGCTTCCCCGGCTAAATCAGACCCAGGATTCTGACGGTCGATTTTATAGGCGGGGCGTTCCATGGTCATGTCTTCCGGAGCGCCCCAGAAAGCATGGTCGAGGTTACCGTCTCCCACCTGTCCGTAAAACGCTTTCGTCCCTTGACTATCGGTAACATGAGCTTTGAGGATATAGTCAGTCCCCCACTTAATCGAATCCAGAATTTCTTCAAATTGTCCACTTTGTTGATAAGCATCCTGGTATTCAACCGCGCCCCAACTCAGCATCGTCATTGAAGCGGCTCCGGGTAAGCCGAACTTAACATGGTCGCCTGCGTCGTAGTAACCGCCCGTCAGGTCAAGTCCCACATCTGAGCCATCGTTTAGAGCTGAATCACCGCGCCAAGGGAGAGGATTGGTATCGGGTAAGTCACCAGAACGTTGAGCATAGTAGAAGAGGATAGACTTTTGCAGCGCTTCCCCATAATTAAAAGCCCCTTGCTGAGGAGGGGGTTGGGAGGAATCGTTATTGAGAATGGTTCCTACCCCTTGACCGTCTCCAATCGTGGCGTTGCTGGCTTGGGAGAGATTCACCTTAAAGGTTTCATTGCCTTCTACCGTTGTGTCACCCAAGATGGGTACGCTAAACGTCTTACTGGTTTGTCCAGGGTTGAAACTCAGTGTCCCGGATTTAGCGGTATAGTCAGACCCAGCAATGGCGGTGTCATTGGCTGTGGCGTAATTCACACTGACGGTTTGAGTACTCGCGGCTGAGAGGTTGACGGTAAACGTCGCGTTTTTCGTACCGCTATCGCCCTCGGTGACACTGACATCATTGATCGATAACTGTGACAAGACTGGGGTAGAATCATCATTATCGATAATTGTGCCAACACCTTGACCATCGCCAATTGTAGCGTTGTTAGCTTGAGAGAGGTTTACTTTAAACCTTTCATTCGCCTCATCCAGGGTGTCACCGATAATCGGTACGGTGAACGTTTTGCTGGTTTGTCCAGGGCTGAAATTCAGTGTCCCGGATTTGGCAGTATAGTCAGACCCAGCAATGGCGGTGTCATTGGCTGTGGCGTAATTCACACTGACGCTTTGAGTACTCGCGTCTGAGAGGTTGACGGTAAACGTCGCATTTTTCGTGCCACTATTGCCTTCGGTGATACTGACATCATTAATTGAAAGGGTTGGTGGCGTGGGTGAACTGGTACTGGGGACAATATCAATGTAGTTAACATTGAAGGAGTTGGAGAGCATATCCAGGCGTAGTTGCTGACTCCCAGCGGAGAGGTTCACCCCTTGAGCCGTCACATCCGTCCAATTTTGCCATCCCCCAGTTCCGCCAAAGCTTAGGGTTTCACTTTCACCCCCAACCGAAACCTTTAAACTGCGTGTCCCTGACTGCGCTGAAGCAACACGAGCAACAATGTCGTAGGTTCCGGCTTCAGGAATGTTGACATCGTAGGTTAACCATTCCCCTTGCTGAATCCAGCCAACATTGTAGCCGCCACCCAAATCTGTAGTGGCTTGGATATCTACATCATCAGAGCGAAACGCCCCCCCTGTATTACCTGAGCTTTTATCGAAGAAACTGATATAGTCTTCCGCTTCAATCCGGAGGGGGGTATTGGCTGGAGGAGTACTGGAGTCATCATTGCTAATCGTACCCACCCCTTGAGCATCAGCAATCGTCCCGTTGCTGGGATTGGATAGGTTAAGTCTGAAGGTTTCATTACTCTCCACCGTCGTGTCCCCAATTACAGGCACACTGACAATTTTAGAGGTTTCGCCAGCCGCAAAGGTGAGTGTACCAGATTTGGCGGTGTAGTCGGAACCCGCCGTTGCTGTACCATTGGCGGTACTATACTCAACGGTTACAGGTTGGTCACTGGCTTCGGACAGGTTAACGACAAAGTCAGCCGCAACCGTACCTGTGTCACCTTCGGTAACTGTTACATCATTAACAGAGAGAGTCGGTATTGGCGAAGAAGACCCGCCAATGGATTCTCCATTCAGACTATAGCCAGTGGGTTCAATACTGTCGCCACTACCGTTGAAACCGAAAGAGACAGTACCGTCAGCCGCTAGAGTGCCGTTATAGCTGAGGTTGCGAACTGTATAACGGTTGCCTTCTTGACTAACAATTTCCGCACCCCAAATATTAGTAATTTCAAAGGGAGCTTCAAACTCCAGAGTCCAACCATTTACATTGCTGGAACTATTGTTGGCAATTTCTAGATTCGCGGTAAAGCCACTTCCCCAATCGTTGGCAATGTTAAAATCTACAGCAAAAGTCATTCTTTAACTCCTATTAGTGAGCGCATTGAGCAAGAACAAAAGCAAGGATTTGTTCTCAGAGCAGGAATTGGCAGCTACAATAATGCTTGCTCGGACATTTTTTGTGGTGCTATCCACAGGTACCACTAATAGCTATTCTGGCAAGCAGAATATGAAGTGTCATCATTTTTTAATAAAGTTATTTTAAAGATTAATAAAAGAAAAATAAAAGCAATATTTAGCTTTAAAAAGAAAAATAAATATATTTTTTGTCCTAAAAAATATATTTATAATTGTGTTCATTCTTTTTTCTCCCATTATCTGTTTCAAGAAGAAAGGAAGCGGAGGTGTTGGGGGTGCAGGGGAGATGGGGGAGCTGAGGGAGCTGGGGGAGATTTCCCATGACGAATGACGAATGACGAATGACGACCTCCGCCTTTCTCGTTTATTGTGCCTATCTATTTATTTACGTTCAGGATGGGTTGTTTCTGGGGATGCAGCCGCCATTTGACTAATCCGAGCGATCAGTTGATAGAGACGTCCAGAATCTTTGCGGTTAAAGTAAAAAAGTAAGCGGGGCAGATCTGCCGTTTCATCCGGAAGTTCTTCCGGTAAAGCGTTGCTTTTTTCAATTTGACCCTTGACAATAATGTCACTAAACTCAGCATTAAGCTGTTCAACATCTGCATCAGACAACTCTGATTTAAGCCGCATCACAAACCGATCGCCGACATAACGACTAGAGTGATAGACACTGTAGAACTGATGAATTGCCTCATAAGCCACATCCAGATTATCTGTAACCGTATACAGGCTAGTATCTTCTGGGCTGATTAACCCTCGTTGAATTAAATGCTTGCGAAGATAGGCATCCCAATCGTGCCAGTATGTACCACCAGGGCGATCAATCAAGACTAATGGTACTGGTTCCAGTCGCCCGGTTTGACAGAGGGTTAAACATTCAAAGGCTTCATCCTGCGTACCAAAGCCACCCGGAAAAAGCGCGATCGCGTCACTTTCTTTAAGGAAGAATAGTTTGCGGGTAAAGAAATATTTAAACCGAATCAGTTTCGGATCTCCCTGAATAAACGGATTCGTTTCCTCGAAGGGAAGCTGAATATTCAAACCAAAGGAATTTTCCGCGCCCGCACCTAAATGTCCTGCCTCCATAATGCCACCGCCAGCACCTGTCATCACCATAAAACCGTGCTGGGTCAAATAGCGGGCAAACTCGGCAGCGATTTTATATTCTGGTGTCTGGGAGTCAATCCGGGCTGAACCAAAAATCGTGACCTTGCGAACGTGACGATAGGGATAGAATACTTGAAAGGCAGATTCCATATCCTCTAACGTCGCCGTGAGGATTTTCCAATCCAGGCGATCAATCTCCTCCTGAGTCAGCCGAACCAGTACGCCTAAAGCACGTTGAATCCATTTTTCATCAGTCAGATTTGGCAGTCGCTCAAGAAGTGCCGCTAAATCGCTCTTAAGTAACTGCGGATCAGAGTATGAAGGAGATGGAGTCATTGCTACTTTCACTAACGGCTCTCTATTTTATCAATGATTTGTCATTGGTCATTGGTCATCCTCTTCCCCGGCTTCCCCGGCTTCCCCAGCTCCCCCGGCTTCCCCAGCTCCCCCGGCTTCCCCAGCTCCCCCAGCACCTCTAGACTAAGACTCGACCTCTCGATAAACATAAATATCTCGCTCCCGCCCTACAGCAAATCTGAAGGAATGAGATAGCGTTTTGCTCGATTGAGTCGTGAAAATAATCAGCGCTAAGACAATCAAACCCGCGGCACCCAGAAAAATGCTGGGATAGCCCAGAGGTTCAGCGATCGTACCCCAAACCGGACCTGCGATCGCAATCCCTAAATCAAACCCCGCAATACAAGCCGAGAACACGCGCCCACGTTCATGGGCACCGGAGCGATCGGAAATTAAGGCGATCATCAAGGGTAATAAAATCCCCGCCCCTGATCCTTGAATTAAACCAATCACCAAAAAGGCTTGTGGGGTTTTCGCTTGAGAAAACAGGGTTAAGGCGAGTCCATAGCCAATCAGACTCCCGGTAATAAACACGCCTCGCCCATACCGATCAGACGCCCGCCCCGCGATTAAACGCATCCCGAAACTCCCTATCGCCACCGCCGTGAAAAACCAGCCCGGATTTAAATCGACATCTGTTGCTCGGATATACAACGCCGCAAATGTACTCACCCCACCAAACGCCAACCCAGCCAAAAGCAACACCACAGCCGGAATCCGCAACCGGGGACTCACCAATAGCTGCCAGAATCCTTTGAATGTCAGTTTAGCTGTTTTCGATTTTGCTCCCTGGATTCGCTCAGGTTCCCTCACCTGGCTAGCACAAACAAACGCGAATAAACCCAGTCCCCCAGAAAATAGAAAAAACGCGGTGTAACCCGCTTGAGCCTCCAGCAATCCCCCCAAGGCTGGACCTAATCCCATACCCAAGGGCGTCACCAGACTCATATAGCCAATTAACTCTCCTCGCTGACCGACGGGTGACAAATCGGTCACCAAGGCGATATAGCCTGTCGTAAATGCCGCTAAACCAATCCCGTGAAAGACCCGGATTGCCATTAACCAGACAATCGAATCCGCGAACAAATACCCTAACGGTGCGATCGCCATCACAATCGTACCAATCAGGATCACCAGTTTACGGCTATGTTGATCGGCTAAATGTCCCAACCGTTGTCGAAACATCAACAACCCGATCGCAAAGCCGCCCATCACCATCCCGACTTGCTGCGTTGTTCCCCCCATGTCTTCAATGTAAGGGGGTAATGCTGGTAGCATCGAAGCTAAACTTGACCAAAACAGAAGACCCGCCGCGAATAGAGCGAGTAGGTTCCTGCGTTGTTGCGCTTCCATGGTTATGAAGATTTTCATCTTGAGTCCATCCTGGTTCTATTTACTATTCTTAACATTTGACGAAACAACCTCCCTCGCCCGATAGATGGGTCTATCTGCATCGGCAACGGTAGAATCCAATCGCCAAATGTAAAGATTCAGTGAAGATTAAGCAAATATTAAGAAAGCAAAAATTGGTTTAAATATTTGCCATAATTTAATCATGGAAATTTAATTTAAGTGGTTAAGTTCAATCATTTTTTGTCATAAAACCCGTTGTAAAATGCAGATAAAACAAGAAATCCATTGTCCGAATTGTGGGAGTAAAGCTCAACGGAAATACTGTTTTAAAACGAATATCTCTAATACTCAATGTCCAGCGTGTGATTACTTGATGATCAACTGCTTCCGCACGGGTAAAGTGTTAGAAGCTTATGCACCAGGACTTTATTCTCATCGTTAGAACGTTATTAAGTTAGAACATGTGAGGTACACAGACAGATCCCCGACTTCTTGGAGAAGTTGGGGATCTTGCTTAAGGCTGTACCTTATCAACCACCAAATCTGCTGTATCTGCTAAATTTCGGCAAATTCTCAATATATCTCTAATTTACGCTGTCTGAGTGCTGTTTGCTGGACTTGACAGTCGTAGAAGAATCTGACTATACTGTTTATAGTACAAATGTACTAAACGCGAACTAGGCGATCGCGAGTCCAGTGAACCGCCTGAGACGCCCAGATCACACCCATACCCAAACCCTAAAGGCTAACCTAGGGAACATGCGATCGCGGATTAATGTAAGTTATTGAGAATAAGGAGACTAATTGTGGTTGCAACCAAAGACAGCAAAGACCAAATTTTTAAAGCCTTTGAGCAAATCCTGAACCAACGCAAAACCATTGACTCCAAAATCGCCACAAAGGAAGAAGAAGCTGAGAAACAGAAAAATCAACAGGTTCTAGAAGCCGCCTCAACCTACACCTTCGATAGTATTGTCAAAGGATTAGCCGATTTACAATTAGACTTTGGCACAATTATTAATCAACTCTCGGAAAAATTAACCAGCGAATCAGCAAAAGGGGATCAACTCAAGCTAGCTATTCAGGTAGAAACGCAGCAATTACAATACTTACAACAAATTCGCGTCGTCGCTGACGCTTTGCATATTCTCACCCAAGAACACCAAGAAAACCTGAAACGTCTTGAACAAACCACCACAGAACAGCGTCAGGCGATTGAGAAAGATAAAGCAGATAAGCACAAATCCTGGTTAAAAGAACAGGCGGAATTTGAGCAGAAGGTTCAGGAAGAAGCTGAATCCTTAGTAAAAGAGCGACAACAGCAAGAATCTGACTATACTTACCAAATAGAACGTCAGCGCAAAATTGAAGCGGATGAATATGAAACCTTAAAACGCAACCAAGAACGAGAACTGCGCGAAGCCAACCAAGAAAAAGAAAAACATTGGTCGGAACGGGAAAAAATACTGCAAGAGCGTCAGCCTCTATTTAAAGACTATCAACAAAAAGTTGATAACTTCCCCAAAGACTTAGACGAATCGGTGAAAAAAGCCAGGGAAGAGGCGATTAAAGACGTCCACCAGGACGCCAAAGTTAAAGCCGAGTTACTGGATAAAGAATGGGAAGCCAATAAGCAAAGTTATGAGTTCAAAGTTCAATCCCTGGAAGAAACAATTCAAAAGCAGACTGAACAAATTAATCAACTCTATGCTCAGTTACAGGATAGCCTCAAGCAGTCTCAGGCGTTGGCAATGAGGGCTTTTGATAGTTCGACTAATAATGCAGAAAAAAGCAAAGCCTAGATCCGTTCTGTAGGGGCGGGTTTTACCGATAACGTTTTGGACAAAACCGATAACTTAACTAAACCCGCCCCTCTAGGGTAAGCAGGTTTGTAGCAGCGGGTTTTACCGATAACGTTTTGGACAAAACCGATAAGGTAACTAAACCCGCCCTGACCCAACCGTTAACACGAATGGCATTTGACCATTTCTCAGCAAAGAGCAACGATTATCCATCACGATTCAGAATATACGAGGTAAGAATTATGGCAAGTAAACCCAATAGCAAAAACACCAAAGCTGAAATCCTCGAATCTTATGAAGAATTATGGAAAGAGCGGAAAGAGTTAGAAAGTAAACTAAAACAACTTCAGAAAGAGGTCAAAAATAACGGCGCATCCCCAAATGGTCAGCAATCCGGAATTGTAAGTAAAAAGCTGTCTGCCGCTTCTGATAAAATGACAGCAACCATGGATTGTTTGGTTGAGTTACAAGTTGGATTTGGGGGTGCGGTGAGTGAGTTATCGGAAAAACTCACAACTGAAGCCGCAAGTTTACAAGACTTGCGCCAAGCGGTTGCCGAAGAAACACAACAGCTTGAAGCCTTATATGATTTAGATGAAATTGAAGAAGATACGCTGGATGAGTTAATTGAAACTTACGAAGAAAACTCCAAAGCCTTTGAAGCCGAACTGAGTCAACAGCGAGAGGCATTAGAACAAGAAATTCAGGACTTGCGTCAAGCTTGGCAAAAAGAACAAGCTGAACATCAACAGGTGATTAAAGAACGGAATGACGACTATGAAAAGAGTCGGAAACGGGACGAACAAGAGTACAAGTATGATTTAGAATTACGTCGTAATTTAGATCAGGATACTTATGATCAGCAGCAGAAAACTCTGTACAAGGAATTGGAAGAAGCCCATCAAGCGCAACAACAGCAATGGGAGGAACGAGAAAAGGCGATCGCCCAACAGGAGAAGACGTTTGATGAGTTAAAATCTAAGGTAGACGCCTTTGACCAAGAGAAGGAAGCGGCGGTGAAGAAAGCCAAAGAACAAGAAAGGCGATCGCGAATATCAAGTTAAAGTTAGGCAGATTACAACAGTTAGAATCGACGG
>NZ_DS989847.1:263737-377946 GCF_000155555.1 Coleofasciculus chthonoplastes PCC 7420 | reverse complement strand
CTGAGTTTGCTGCTGGTATTGGCTTTGGGAGCTAGTTTGGGCGCTTGCCAAAATGACGCAGGCATAGATGAACCTCCAGCAGACGGTGGAGACGGCACAGAGTCTCCGGCTGAGTCTCCCACTGAGTCTCCCACTGAGTCTCCCGAGTAGAAAAGCCACAAAGAAATGCGATCACCTATTGATCGCCTTATCCCGGAAGCTGGAAACTATTTCCTAAGCCAAAACGCGATATCTAGACTTCATCGTCAGGTATCGCTTTTTACTTGGCTTCAAGCCTTGGTGTATCAATTGCCATGAACCATGAACCCTAAACAACGACATTGGTTGCACTTTGGGCTACTCGTGTTATGGATAGCCCTTGGTGCAATTCTGCGCTTGAGTCGTTTGGTTTCTCTACCCCCATGGACTGATGAGTTCGCCACGATGGTCTTTAGTTTAGGCAACAGTTTTCAAACCGTGCCACTGAATCAGTGGATTAGTTTAGATGTCTTGCTCTATCCCTTGCATCCTGTGGCTGATGCAGATATTAGTTCAGTTGTCAACCATTTAAGCCAAGAAAGTACACATCCACCGATTTATTTTGTCTTAACCCATTTGTGGATCAAGGTATTTCCTACCGATGACGGATTGGTATCCTTATGGGGGGCGCGATCGCTCTCGGCATTATTGGGAATTGCGGCTATTCCTAGCCTATTTGGTTTGGGGTATCTGGCGTTTGGTTCTCGGTTAGTCGGTCAAATCGCCGCCGCAATGATGGCGGTTTCACCTTACGGGATTTTCCTCGCCCAAGATGCACGTCACTACACTCTGGCGATTTTATGGGTGATTGCGTCTTTATCCTGTTTAGTTGTGGCGATTCAGGGTATCCACCGTGAGGAACCGTTATCAGTAGGAATGGGATTAGTGTGGGTGGGTGTCAATAGTTTGGGCATCGCTACCCATTATTTTTTTAGCTTAACCCTTTGTGCGGAAGGAGTGGTGCTGTTGACGCAGGCTTGGCAACAGCGAAGGAAAGATCCTCAGAGTTGGGCGCGATCGCATTGGCGGCGTATCTATGGGGTTGCTTTAGGGACGCTTGTCGGGGGTTTAGTCTGGCTACCTGCTTTATCCAGTATCTACGGTAGCGAACCCACAGCCTGGATAGCCGACGGGGATCTCACTCGTGAATGGTTACCACCCATCGGGCGGCTGTTTATTTGGGGGCTGAGTATGATCGTCTTGCTTCCCACCGCCACAACTGTTCTGCCGATTTGGATCGTGGTAATCTCCGGTATCGTAACGGTGGTATTTGTGGTTAGCCTGATACCGAGACTCGGTAATGGCTGGAAACTCCAACAGCACTTTCCTGATCGCCGTTTAGCTTTGCAGATTTTGTCGGTATATTTAGGGAGTGCGATCGCATTAGTCTTGGGCATCACCTACGGTTTAGGTATGGACTTAACTCTAGGGGCGCGGTTTCAGTTTGTTTACTTTCCGGCTGTGATCCTGTTATTAGCGGGGATGCTGGCTGGAGTTTGGCAGCAGGTGACATTTGATTCAGCTTCTAGGCTAAAGCATGGCAAAGCAATTGTGGTCATGATTTGGCTGATGGGATTAATGGGAGGATTCACCGCAATTGGGAATTTAGGGTACTTACAAAATCACCGTCCCGATTTACTTGCCCCTGTAATCCAAGAGGCGTCTCAATCTGCCGTATTCATCGCCACCACTCACAAGCATCATGGACAAACCGGACGACTGATGGGGTTAGCATGGGAATTTAAACGATTATCGGATAGGAATAATTCTGAAACGGATAGAACTACATCTGCCCAATTTTTTCTAGCGGATCGTGATCCCAAAACCCGAACCTATACAGACGCGATCGCACGCTTGCAGAACACGTTAACTGAACTACCACGCCCCTTCGATTTATGGTTAGTGGATTTTCGGACTACGGTTGATTTAGAGGCGCAGCATTGTTTTCGCGATCGGTCTTATGGGTCATGGGCAGGGGAATATAAATATAAACTTTATCGTTGTCTGCCAGAAAAATAAATAAAAATTAGACTAAACCTTTCGATTTAAATTCGCCAATTATCCAACCTCAGAGGATAACCTAAGGCTTGAACTCGCTGATAGTGAGATAAATTGCCAGTTACCAAAGTAAGATTATGTTGTAGAGCGATCGCAGCAATCATTGAGTCAGGATAACCAATGGGTTGTCCTATTCGTTCTAAATCCGCATAGATACGCCCTGCTAATGCGGCATCTGGCAGTTCTAGTGTCAAAACCTCTTCAGAGGTAAGTGTAGCTAAAAACTCGTGAACACGATCTTCTCGTTGACGTTTATGCCAACCTTGGACAACCTCCATAACGGTAATAACCGAAATTGTGTAGCAACCGAAAACAGCACGATAAGCAGTAGCTTTAGCTATAACCCTTTGATTAATTCTCCTAAAAATTTCAGACAAAATGTCTGTGTGAAGCAGTGCCTTTTCCAATTTTTTCGTTGAATAACTGTACTCTCCGATTTTTTAGGGCTTCTTCAAGTATCTCATCAACAAGTTCCGGTTCATCAGCAACTAATCCTAACCAAGGATCTTTTGTTCTTTTTTGCCGGACGAGTAGTTTGATAACGTCTGCAATCAGTTCCGGTAATGTACTTTGCCGAGACTCTGCCAAAAGCTTGGCACTTTCAATGGTTTTTTGGTCGAGTTCAACTTCGATCTTCGTCATGCTTCCTAGCCTCTTGCATCAGGAGCTTGCTGAAATTCTAGCATTGTATAACCTCAGACATCGATTAGCACGAATCATTTAGTAGAGACGTTCCGCCGGAACGTCTCTACCACAGTTGGTTATTCCCATTAAACCGGAAACGGCAAAAACGGGATCGCACTCACCAAAGTTTGCAAATTGTCAGCTAAAGCGGTTGAGAGTTGCTGGGTGATCGGTAAACTATCCACTACGATGCCAGTACATAACAGCATCATGTACAGAATCGAATACTTAAACAACCCTCGCGCCAGTTGGTTATTGGTGGGACTTTGTAATAACTGCCATGCTTTTTGCAGAAAAATACTACCCAACACCAGCGCGATCGCGCCATACACCACACCCGATACTCCTAACGGATAAATGAATAACAGCGACGCGGGAACAACTAACAACGTGTAAACCCAGATTTGACGGGTTGTAGACTCTTCACCTGCTACAACAGGCAACATGGGAATCCCGACTTTGGCGTAATCCTCGCGAATCATCAAAGCCAGCGCCCAGAAATGGGGAGGAGTCCACAAAAAGACGACGGCAAACAGTAACCAGGCGGGTAAACTCAACTCTCCCGTCACCGCCGCCCAACCCACCAGTGCTGGAATTGCCCCTGCTGCACCGCCAATTACGATATTTTGGGGTGTATGGCGTTTGAGTAAGTGGGTGTAAATCCCCATGTAGAAGATAATGCCCGACATTGCCAATAATGCAGCTAGAAGATTGGCAAAGACGGCTAATAGGGTAAACGATGCAGATCCGAGAGCGATCGCGAATAACAAAGCATCACGAGTTTGTATCCGCCCTGAGGGAATTGGACGGCTACGGGTGCGTAGCATCTCATAATCGATATCGCGATCATAAATGCAGTTGAGAACTTGAGCCGAAGCAGCAGCTAAGGTTCCTCCAACCAGGGTAATGAGTAGCAAAAATGGATCAACTTGCCCCTCAGATGCCATCCACATCCCTGCGGCTGTCGTAATCAACAGCAGAGGAATAATGCGAGGTTTTGTGAGTTGGTAGTAGCTCTGGATCACTTGCCGGAAGTTTTCATGTTGACGGGATATAGTTGTCCCAATCATTAAATTCACCAATTCCTTATTTATTGAAACACTATATACAATCATTAACACTTTGACACAATCGCCGTTTTAATGCTGTAGGGGTGGGGGAGCTGGGGGAGCTGGGGGAGCTGGGGGAGCTGGGGGAGCTGGGGGAGCTGGGGGAGCTGGGGGAGCTGGGGAAGATGAGGGAGATGAGGGAGTTAACTCAAAACTCTACCTTCCCTGTTCCCTGTTCCCTGTTCCCTGTTCCCTGTTCCCTGACAAATGACAAATGACAATCCTCGCCGTTAACTTTAATTGTCCCCACCTACTTTTTCTACCGCTAACCCAGTGGTGCGATCGCGTAATGCCAAAACGGTAAAGACAATCAAATCTCCCAGTAATGCAGCGCCTACAGCTTGATGAGACACGGTTAGAGGTTCCACCTGTAGGTGTAACCAGAACGTCGCCACTCCCAGAATAATCTGTAAAATTACTAATCCACCTGCCAGATTTGCCAACTGTCGCAACAGGGGATGGAGGGCAGGTGTGCGCCATGCCCAAATAACCAGGGTTAAAGTGACTAACGTAGCTGGGACTACACCCGCAATATGACTATTCATCACGGTGCAAAGTTGAGACGCACCAAAGCATTGATGTAATGCCCAACGGGAAGCCACCAAACCTCCCAACAAGCTTTGTAAGTAAACCAAAATAGCTGCCGTCAAACCCATCCAGGGTAAGCGTCCAACCGCTCCTGTACCCTTGTAAGGCATCAGGGCAGTACCAATAATCAGTAAGGTTGAGAAAAACAACAAGGCTGTACCCAAGTGAGCTGTCACAATATCAAACCGTAACAGTTCGGTCACCGTTAAGCCACCCAAGACGCCTTGAAACACAATTAAACCCAAGGCAAATGTTGCCGCCCAAGGCAGCCACTTGGGTAAAAAACGGCGATCCCACCACGACAAACCCATTAGGGCGATTGTACTGACGCCAATTAATGCCGCATCGAGGCGATGGAACCATTCCAAAAAGACTTGAAAATTCATCTGCTGACTTGGCACCCACTGTCCATAGCACAGGGGCCAATCCGGACAAGCGAGTCCAGCATTCATCACCCGCGTCGCACTCCCTACTGCCATCAACAGCAATGTAGCGATCGCGATTTTCCAAACAAGGCGGCGGGTACGATCCCTGGCTTGGTTGCGATCGGGGGACTCAATCGTATGTTGAGGAAGGACGGATTCAGTCATAGCACTCATTGCTAATACTAACTCAGGGGTAGTTCATTTACTCACACGATAACGCGACTGTTGATTTCTCACCGTAGGTTTTCATCGCAAGTCGCTAGGCGTGTATTTACAACTCCCGTACCTGCAACTTATCTAGCTGCTGAAACTTCGGCAGGTAGGTACTTCTCAATCATCTGACGGTATTCGCTTTTTTGTTTTAAACCCTTAAGTTGATCCACGATTTCTTTGTCTTTGAAAAATTGTACCGTGGGTGTTCCAGTAACCATGGCATTTTCAGCGATTTCGGGTTCTGCTTCAATATCGACCTCGACAAAGTGGATTTTGCCCAAATATGCATCCACCACTTTATTTAGAATTGGCTTCAGGGTATGGCAAGGACCACAGTTGGGTGAAACATACTTAACCATAATCAGGCGATCGCTCTCGTGGAAGAGTTTGCGTAGGGCATAACCGCCAACATGCCGTGTCTTGTTAATATCAAAGGTTGCTTCTGTGTCTGCTGTCGGTTTCTCGTTCGCTGTCTGGGTTGGTGGTTCAGATTCGGGTTTCTGGTGATATTCCTGAATCAGGTTATTGGCAGACAACCAGCGTTCAGCTAACATAGCAGCCATACAGCCAGTTCCCGCCGCCGTAACCGCTTGGCGAAATTCATGGTCTTGCACATCACCCGCCGCATAAACCCCTTCTACACTGGTTTCCACAGAACCCGGTTTAGTAATAACATAGCCCACGTCATCTAGGTCGAGTTGCCCTTGAAACAGGGAGGTGTTGGGAGTATGACCGATCGCGTAAAATAGTCCCTTAACCTGTAAGTCGCTCTCCTCGCCTGTTTGGTTGTTATGGAGTTTAACTCCACTCATCCGACCATTTTCGCCAAACACATCCACCGCCTGCGTATTCCAGTGGACGGTGATATTGGGGTTATTTAACACTCGATCTTGCATGGTTTTCGATGCCCGCAGTTGGTCTCGGCGCACCAATAGATGCACATGATCCCCGTATTTGGTTAAATACACCGCTTCTTCAGCGGCTGAGTCACCCCCACCCACCACGGCTAGGGATTGACCATGAAAAATGGGAGTCGCACCATCACAAATCGCACAGGCGGAGATCCCATGACTCCAGAATTGGTTTTCACTGGGGAGTCCTAAACGTTTGGCGGTAGCACCAGTGGCAATTACAATACTGTGGGCTTGGACTTCTCGTTCGTCAGAACTGATAATAAAAGGACGCCGACTCAAATCCACAGACGTGACATCCTCGGTATAACACTCCGTTCCCCAGCGTTCGGCTTGGGCTTTCATCCGCTCCATCAGTTGCGGACCTGTGATCCCTTCGGGGAAACCGGGAAAGTTCTCTACGTCAGTGGTGGTCATTAGCTGACCGCCAGGAAGTCCTCCCGCTTGGAAGCCTTCAAACATCACGGGTTTAAGGTTAGCACGGGCGGCATAAATGGCAGCAGTGTAACCTGCAGGACCCGAACCGATAATCACCAAGTTTTCTACAGTAGAGTTGGACATATAAATAAACTCATAACGACTACGTTTAAAATTTAGTATAGCGGAATGTTGACGGTGACAACGCTTGGAATAAGGTAGTTTTCGGTTAATCCGTCTTCCCCGTCTTCCCCGTCTTGCTCGACGCATGACTCGCCGTAATTCCATCCGTTCTTTTGTTGAATCCTGATAAAATCAGATAAAACACCATTTCCCAGGTCAACATTGAAACAACTTGTTGAATTTTCCCTAGACGATGACTCTACGTTCTTAGTCGAGGTAGACGAACCCGAGACAACGGCTGTTGAACGAGTAGCGTTACCTTCGGGGCGGTTAGCGCTGAAAGCTCAACAGTCATTTGATCAAGCACTGGATAATATTAAGCCTGTCGCCTCTAAGATAATTTCCAAACTCAATGACCTCAATACACCCGCTGATGAAGTGGAAGTCAAATTTGGGCTGAAGTTAACCGCTGACGCAGGCGCAGTCTTTACCTCAGTTGGTGGCGAAGTCAGCTATGAAATTACCTTGAAATGGAATCAGTCTCAGTCAAGGAAACGCGATGGCAGATAACTCAGCTTACCTAAATGCCTTTAAAACTGGGATTATTCGCATATCCCACGCCAATGGATTCGTCGTTGGGGCAGGATTTCTGGTATCTCCTAATTATGTGTTAACCTGCGCTCATTTGGTAGCTCAAGCCCTGACGATTTCCCCAAATACCCCGGATGTGCCGACAGGTTTGATTGACTTGGATTTTCCCTTAATTGCACCGGGAAAGAAAATTAAGGCAAGGGTAGAGTTTTGGCAACCCGTGAATCCCTCAGTCGCGGGAGAAGATATTGCTGGATTGAAAATAGAGGGTGAATGTCCGCCTGGGGTGCAACCTGTGCGGTTGGTTACAGCAGACGACGTTTGGCAACATCCAGTGCGCGTGTTTGGCTTTCCCAGTGGACATAATGATGGCGTTTGGGCGACGGGGGTACTGCGCGGGGAACTAGGCAATGGGTGGATACAGATGGAAGCGGTTACTGTTACCGGTTATCGGGTAGAACCGGGGTTTAGTGGTGCGCCAGTGTGGGATGAAACCTTGTCGGGGGTTGTGGGGATGGCGGTGGCGGCGGAACGGCAACGGGAGGGGGTTAAGGCGGCGTTTATGATTCCCACCAAGGTACTGAGTCAAACTTGGTCGGTTCTTGGTGAATTGGTTCAAACAACAACCCCATCCAAACCTGCATTGAGTCGAGTTCAGCAAATCAAAGCCAAAGTTTTACAGCAACGTTTGGAAAGCTTATCAACTGACTATGAAGCCGCCTATAATCAGTTGAATTATACCCTAGGTGCCGCCGATCGCACCATACTTAAACGCCAGTGTGATGCCATTGAGCAGGACATTACCCAAGTCGCCAACGAATTTGATGCATTATGAATCATTAAGTTTAACCATACCCTGACTCCTTTGTTGCCAAAGCGGGGCGGGTTTAGCTAAGTTAGGGATTCTCCAAAACGTTATCGGTAAAACCTGCCTCCACAGCCCTGCTTCTTATTCCTTGACCAATGCCCAATGCCCTCAGCACCAAAAAAAAGATACTTCAGGATAAGTATAACGCCTTAGAAGCGGATTATATTAGTGTGAATCAGCAAATTATTCAGACACGGGATAAAGCCGATCGCAATCAGCTTCAGCGACAAGCGGATGATTTATTTGAGCAGATGGAAAGGGTGGAATCCCAACTGAATCAATGTCAGTCATCTAATACAACCTATAACGATTATTATAAGAACTGGGAAAAACATTTACCTAAGATTAATTATTCTCAAGCCAGTCAACTATTTAATCGTATTTTTGACCACTTTGGCGAAAAAGGGGGCGCTGTCTTTTTCTTACTCCAGAATTGTCATCCCATGGGTGGGAAGTGGTGCATGGAAAAGATTAAGGCTTCTCTGAAGGATAAAGGGGTGTGGAGTCCCCGTGCGGTCGGTTTTGCCGCCTGGGAACAGCCGAATCCCACCGATTTTATCCAGCGCTTGGGGACTAGCTTTAATCTGGAAGATAATACCAGTTCGGTAGAAGTCGCGACTCAACGCCTAATCGATAAAATTTATAACTCTTTGCAAATTGACAGCACCGTATTTCTGGAGATTCGACTCTTCTCCCTGGATAGCCAATCTGACTTTTTAACCTGGTTAATTCCTCAATTCTGGATTCCTTTAATCAGCCGCTTGCGATTAATTCGCCAAGACCTTCCCTTGGTTAAATTTGTTACCGTTATGGTGGTGGAGACGGAAATCCCTCAAACTTGTCGGACTCCCGCTCTATTTTGTCAAGGGGGCAAATTGAGTCCTAAGAAGATTATTGAACTAAAATTAGGCAACTGGACGGAAAAAGAAATCAGAACTTGGTTATATCGATACTCCGGTTTGGCGACACCTAATGTGGGGCGGACGCCAAGGGAAATTGAGCAGATGTCTCGTGTGGTTTACCAAATGAGTCAAGGTAGACCGATTGATGTTTATAGTATACTCATGAACGAGTTGACTCGGGTTTTCGGCTAAGCTTGAGGGAATTAATGTCATGAATTCGACCACTAAATATAAGTTTCAAGGAAATCCTAACGCTCGACCGAAATCAGCTCATCCGGATTCTCCCCAAACCCCTGAACCCTATATTGCCCCGGATGAATTGATTCAGGCGGTAAATTTGGCAATTTATCTGCGGCGACCGTTATTATTAGAAGGAGAAGCGGGGTGTGGAAAAACCCGATTGGCTCGTGCGGTGGCGTATGAATTAGGATTACCGTTTTATCGTTGGGATGTGCGTTCGACGAGTAAATCTCAAGAGGGTCTTTATCACTATGATGCTATTTTACGTTTGCATGATGTGCAGATTCAGCAGTTAGAGACGCTGGACAAGAGTGACCAAAGCCGCAATCCCAGTAATCCCAAATACTATCGCAAATTGGGCGCATTGGGGAAAGCGTTTGTACTGAAATCCTGTCCGGCGGTGGTTTTAATTGATGAAATTGATAAGGCAGATATTGATTTTCCCAATGATTTGCTTGCGGTTTTAGATGAGCCGTGGGAATTTACGATTCCGGAGACAAGGGAAAAAGTTCAGGCTGATTATCCGCCCATTGTGATGATTACCAGTAATAAGGAAAAGGGGAATTTACCGGCACCGTTTTTACGCCGTTGTTTATATTATTTTGTTGAATTTCCCAGTCAAGAGCGCTTAAAGGAAATTGTCGCGATTCACTATCAGATGCAGCACATAACGGCTCCGGCGAGTGAGTTAGTCGAGACAGCGACAGAACGGTTTATTCAAGTGCGTCAGGAGGGAGGGTTGTTCAAGCTTCCCGGAACGAGTGAATTTTTAGATTGGTTGAAAGCACTGCAAACTTTTGAAAAGACGCCCTATAAGGCAGAAAAATTAGCTAAGGAGAAGCGGCTTCCTTATCGGGAATTATTATTTAAACTGCGGGCGGATTGGCAAAATTATGCTGTATAGGGTCATTTATCTTATGTCATGTATACGCAAAATCGTAGGGTGCGTTAGCGTTCGCGCAGCGTTCCCGAAGGGTAGCGTAACGCACCATTTTTCTAAAAACGATAGCTAAAAATTAACTCTGTAGGGGCGACCCGCCTGCATCAATTAACAACACCAATCCACTCAATAGGCTTGGGTCGCCCTCTCTTCTCGCAATGGGTAGCGAGCAAGATGCTCGCACTACAATGAAACGGGTAAACCCACCCCGACAATTGCTGACAGACGTGCCATGGTATAGCACTACGCACATAGGTTAGGACAAAAGAAGAAAAATTTAAATCGCTCAATCCCTTGATGAGTCAGTGTTTTTCTTCACTATTGCCCATTGCCTATTGCCCATTGCCTAGCGCGTAGCGCTATACGTCTCTACATGATGTGAAAAATGATACCATTCAGCCCATCCTATCTCGCCTATTTAACCGCTTACGCCAAAGCGGATTCAATTTGGGTGTGGGTGAATATCGGGCGGCGCTACAGGCAATTGAAGGGGGCTATGGGTCAAGTAGCTTAGAAGAACTCGAACGGGTGTTAACATTACTCTGGTGTCATTCCCGCGCCGAACAAAGCCAGTTTCAGTTCATTTGGGAATCGGTAATCGCAGACACCTCAACGGTGGAACCGAAACCACCACGCCGCACCTCTAAACCGGAACCCTCACCAGAACCCCAAGATAAACCGCTACCCGCTCCCTCACCTCAACCCGTAGAATCGGTGCAACCCCAACCCACTCTAGAATTAGCACCGTTGCCGATTCGCGCTCCCTTTACCCCGGTTGAAACGGAAGATACCCCCCAACTACAAACCGATAGACCCATTTCCCGCCGTGCGATGGTGTATAGTTGGCGTTATCTGCGCCGTCCGATTCTAGATGATCCAGAGGATGTTTTGGATGAGCGGGCGACGGTGGAAACCGTGGCGCGTCAGGGATTTTTTCTCACCCCGGTTTATCGACGCCGGGAACGGAATGCGGCTCATTTGCTGTTGTTAATCGACCAAGATGGGTCAATGACACCCTTCCATCGCTTCACCCGTGACTTGGTGGAAACAGCACAATATGAAAGTTCGATTGGGCAAGTGGATGTTAGCTATTTTCACAATATTCCGGCAAAAAGCGTCTATCGTGACCCCTATTTGACCCAACCTGTCCTGTTGAAGCGGGTGTTAGCGACTTGTGATAATAACACCAGTGTTTTTATTGTCAGCGATGCGGGAGCGGCACGGGGATATCGACGGTTAGAACGAATTCGAGCCACGACGGAGGTATTATTTCAAATTAAGCAACAGACCAATCTGATAGCCTGGTTAAATCCCATGCCCCAGGAGCGCTGGGGGAGTACCTCAGCTCAACTCATTGCCCATCTTGTGCCAATGTATCCCATGGATAACGATGGATTAAGTCATGCGATCGATATTGTACGCGGACAACCGTTGCCACCGTAGGGGCGCACCGACGTGCGCCCTTTGCTGACGTGCGCCCTTGTACCCATTACCATGCCGCTATCGTGTGTTACCGTTTGCGAGCCAGTAGGATAAGGAAAATAATGATTAAATCAGGAACGGGTGACTCCTTAGATTATGACCCAACTAAAGAAAACGTTCACGCAGCAACTGATCCAGATAAATGTAGGGACATGGAACGCAGAAATGGGTGGAGATTAAAGAAAATCAAGCCAACACGCGATCCGACATTGAAAGTTGATTGCGTATTCTATGGTGAACAAACAACATTTGAAGATGAACGCTATGACTAAAGTTAAAGCTGAAACCTGGATTGTTTACAAAACCGAGACAATGAGCGCTCCAGGATGGGAAAATCGTCAACTGCTACCAGCCGGATCGATTACCGACATAATCAGCGAAGAATGGGATAGTTCCGGTCATCTCCCCAAAATAGGCGATCGCATCCGCGAGTATACAAATTTAGACAATCCAGAACAAGGCGGAATTACCCATAGTCGGGATGGAGACTGGGTTGTCACCATGATTCACCAGTTTTCTTCCCCCGACACTCCTACTCATATTGTTGTTTGTTACTGTTCTTACCAACCCATCACACCTAACTGGGTCAAACTCAAGCGCGGGAAACCGGTAAATGACATGCTCGAAACGGTTAGCACTGGGGTTGAGTGAACTATCACAAGAGAGCATGTCAAGGAAAGCAGATAATGTTTAGGCGTTGGGTGATTCACCTAAGAAGGCTGACGCTGCTTACGTCGCGATCGCGCTATATAGTTGTAGGTTGGGTTGACGCTTGTTACCCAACAGAATCTAGGGCTAAAGCCCTGACTACGAACGAGTTGTAGGTTGGGTTGACGCTTGTTACCCAACGGAATTTAGGGCTAAAGCCCTGACTACGAACGAACATGAATACTGCCACTGTAGCTAACCGAGACAAGGAAATTGCCAGACAACGGGTGAACCAATTTGTCCGGCGATTTGAGGAATCCTATCGGCTTTTGGCGTATCATGCGGCACTTCCTTTGGTGTTAACCCCGGAATTGCTCAATTATCTGCGGAATCAATTTCTGCGCGGACAAGTGCCTTGGCTGGCGGAAGTGGATTTGTTGCTGTCGGATTTGTGTAGTCCGGTGGGGTATGAACTCTATGCCATGGATACCGCCGTTCGTGCCTATTTGCTGGAGGAAATGCACAATGATGCGGCACTCTCCAGTCAACGGATGCAGGAGGTGGCTCGATTATTATTGGGGTATGTTCGCCATCTGGCACAGACGAATCCGTTTATTAGTAAACAGGAATTAGAGGCGCAACAGTGGGCGGCAATGGTGTACCTTGATAACCAGCGAGAGAATGCTGTGCGTCAGATTGTGCAGGCGTTTCAAGAGAGTCGGGCAATCGGGGGGAGTCGCTGGCAAACCGAAATGGCGCGTTTATCCCGAATTACGCAGGAACTCGCCCCTCAATTGCGGGCTTACCCAAATCTGTTGGAGTATGCTGAGTTAATTACTCGCTTTGTCACTGAACCTGAATCAGTGAACCCCAAAGCTGGGACGCATACCTACTCAGTTCTAGGGGAAAACCTGGACGTTCCTGATGAAGGGGTTGCTGAAGGTACGGGTTTATTTCCTCCCTTGCAGGTGTTTGAGTTTGAGGTGGTGACGGTTGATAGAAAGGGGACTATCATTGACAAAACTCAGGAGCAAGGGCAATATTTTCGGGAAGATTTGGGCAATGGTGTCACCTTGGATATGGTGGCGATTCCGGGAGGGTCATTCCTAATGGGTTCTCCAGAAACGGAAGAGGGGTGTTCTGATAATGAAAGTCCTCAGCATCCGGTAACGATTCCACCCTTTTTCATGGGGAAATATCCTGTGACTCAAGCGCAATGGCAAGCGATGGCTAATCTACCTCAAGTCAATAAAAAACTTGACCCTGACCCGTCCAGATTTAAAGGATCAGATCGACCAGTTGAGCAGGTATCGTGGTATGACTGTATAGAATTTTGTGCGCGGTTATCACAGTACACAGGACGAGACTACCGACTTCCCAGTGAAGCGGAGTGGGAATATGCCTGTCGTGCGGGAACAACAACGCCGTTTCATTTTGGCGAAACAATTACTACTGATTTAGCCAATTACAACGGCAACTATACTTATGGTGAGGAGGCTCAGGGTAAGTATCTGCAACAGACTACCCCAGTCGGGAGTTTTCAGGTAGCAAACGCCTTTGGCTTATTCGATGATATGCATGGAAATGTGTGGGAATGGTGTGCTGACCATTGGCATGGTAGTTATGAAGGTGCGCCGTCGGATGGTCAAGCTTGGCTATTGAATGATAATGAAAATGAGAATCATTATCGGCTGTTGCGCGGTGGTTCGTGGTGCAGCTCTCCAGACTACTGCCGTTGTGCCTATCGCTACGGGGACTCCCCAGTTGTCAGGCTCGCCTATAACGGGTTTCGGGTTGTCTGTGGTGCGGCGTGGACTCTTTAGCCCTTGACGCTTTTGCCCTTTTGCCCTCTACCCTTTATTCTTTTCCCTTTTCGTGCCACAGGCGGGTCGATTTTTTTTTTGAGATTTATACCTCAGGGTGGCGATCGTCTGCCAGAATACCTCCTGTAACTTTTTAATGTACGATTGAGTCTGTGAGCGATTTACCGATTATCCAGAAAACCTACGATTTAATTCGCTGGTACATCCCGATTCTTAACCGCCTACCGCGAAATCATAAATTTCTATTAGGCGATCAGAACATTAGCAGATTGTATGATCTCTTAGACGGACTGGTCATAAATTATAGCACGGTAATTTGTAAGGGTACGGCAATGCCGTGCCCCTACCATTGGTAACTCGGTATTAGGTATCGGGGTATTTTCTAGCGTTATGAAGAACACGGAGGATATGTACCTGATTGTTTTTAACTCGGTAGACAACAAAATAGGGTGTCTTTGAGATAACCAACTCCCTTGTCCCTTCAACGCGCCCGGTTCTTCCCATATATGGGAATTTTGCTAACTGCTCAACCGCTGCTTGTATTTTTAAAACAGTATTTGTTGCAGCGTCTGGGTTATCTTCGCAAATGTAGGCATGAAGCTGCTCAAGGTTGCGTAGTGCTTTGCGTAACCATCTAACGTCCATGGGTCAACCGACTAAAGACGGCGGTTACCTCCTCTTCACTGGCAAAATCCCCAGCATCAGCTTCAGCGATACCCTGCTGAATCTCTTGCAGTTGCCACTGATGCATTTCCAGGTAAGCATTAATTGCCTGATTCAATACGTAGGTTAAATTACGATCCATACCAGCAGCAATGGCATCCAGTGCAGCTCTCTTATCAGGATCAAGTCGAAAGGTTACATTTTCCTTGCTCATCAGACAGATCCTTCGTTGAGGGTGGGTTGAAATGCAGCGACACTCTTTATATCATGCACTGTATTGCATTGCATTGCAAGAAGAACGTTACCTGACCGGATTCGGGTACGAACCGAAAACCTGCACCGCGCCAGACGTCGCATCCGCTTACAAACGGACTGCAATCAGGGTAAACAATCGGTCAAGCGGTTGACCAATCCCTACAAAGCTAGGCAGTCGGTGACGATATGCGAAAATCAAACTAGGTTGGGTCGCCTGGTAAGCTCATGCTGAATGGTTGTCCAACGCCTAAAATAACTTAGGAATTTGTTTCGAGAATGGTATTCAATCGGTCTGTGCAAGTTAGGATCAGGTGTTTACAGCGTCGCTTTGATTTACTCGAACAGAACTATACCGATATATCGGAGCAATTGAACTATGAAAGCAATGCTCAGAATCGGAATCATTTAAAACGACAGCTTGCTCACCTGGAAAAAGAGATGACAATCGTTGAGGAAGAACTCAACACTCTTGAACGGGGAAACGTAGAAGATAAAACCCAGCGCCTTATGGCTATTTTAGCCTCTGTTGATCCGCCAACAACCCAACGGATCAAGGCAGCTTACCTAGCATCTAGCCCTTCTAGTTGGAGTGATTTTCGTCCCACCATTCCCCCGACAATCGAACAACTGTTGGCAGATTTAGAAGATATGCCTTCTGGGGATAGTGGGTACAAGCGAATGGATCAGTTTGTGGCACATTTAATTGCCGATGATCAAATTCCTCAGTCCTTGCGTCAACAGTTACACGATTGGCTGAAGCAAAACGTTGATGATATTGCCCAATTACTGACGCAAATTAAACCTGAAACCGACCCAGAACAATTTTACCTCATGGTATGGATTCAGCCCAGCCAGCAACAAAAGAATTGTTATTTTATCAAAGCCTGGTTAGCGATTCCTCGCCCATCTAGTCTGAGTGGAAGCAACTATGACTACGAACCCATTTCTCTAGCCAACACTGAAGCCGAACCCGTTTCCTTAACTCAGATTCCTCAGTTACTCAAAGAAATTCTGATTCAAAGTAGCCAAAAATGTGCGATAAGTGACTTAACCCTGGAATTTTTCTTACCTCGTCAGTTACTTAATCATGATGTTGATCGGTGGGAAATTGAGATCAGTGAGGATTTGTTAATTCCCCTTGGCGTGGAATGTAGCGTCGTCGTGCGTTCTGAGGAGCGACTTTCACCAAGTTACTGTCTCAAAAAGAAAGATTGGCAGAAAAAATGGCAGCGACTCAAGCGACTTAACCATTACCCTTCCTCTAAACTTGTTGCTTCAGGGGATTGTGCTTGGAATCAACTCTATGTTGAGTTAAGAAAAGAGGATATTCTTGGCTGTACCCTAGCTAATGTTCCTCAACCGATGGGAAAAGAAAGCGTTTTTAATGTGATTTTAGGAACAGCGATACCTTTAGTGATATGGGTACGGTGTAATTTAGCCCATTTAAATTGTTCCCAAGAATTAAATCAATTATTAACGTGTTGTATTTCTGAACTTCCAACTACGATAAAAGGAAAACGGGAAGCGGCTTTTGCGTCTCATCCCCACTTGCGCGGACTACATATTGGATCTCATCTTTCCCTAATGTGGGAAGATCCCGATCGCGTCCCGCCCACGATTCACTATTCTACACCTTAAAAACTTTGTTGGGGCGTGGCACAGCTAAAATTGTGGAATAGATTTTACGATTAAATCTGGCGCACGTCGGTCATTAGTGTCAACTTCAGGTGACAACTAATACTGGCAATCTTTTGGATCGTTTCTGCTCACTGTGGGAAGCGTTTCACCCTCATCCCCTAACCCCTTCTCCCATCAAGGGAGAAGGGGAACCGGACTCTCTTTCTCCCCTCTCCCGTGCAAAAAAAGCGAAGCATCCTCTGTCATCCCCGCATAACAAAAAGCGAAGCATCATAAGGCTTCCCCCTTTTGAAGGGGATCTAAAAGGGGGAAGGGGGGTAGGGATGTGTAGCTTAAGTTGATACCAATGCACGTCGGTGCGCCCCCACAATTGTAATCGATAAAATTAATGTCATAATGTTTTTACCCATCACCATTAACCATAAACTATGAACAATGAGCAATCAAAAAATTGGCAAATATTTCAGGGAGCAGGAACTCCCCACAGCGAAATAAATCGCCTTCCGCCCCCTCCAAGCTGGCGTCAATTTGATGGACTCGCTGATGGTGCTACCGCCGCCAAAAAGCAGCAACGGGGGGCTACGTTTCAGGCGCGTCCAGAGGAAATTGAACTCGTTAATGCGGCACTTTATTTACGACGCCCTCTATTAGTCACTGGAAAACCGGGAACGGGAAAAACATCACTGGCTTATGCGATCGCGTATGAATTACAATTAGGAGAAGTCTTAAGGTGGTCAATTACCACGCGCACCAATCTCAATGATGGACTTTACCGCTATGATGCCATTGGTCGCTTACAAGATGCTCAGGGTAAGGGTGAAGATAACTTGGAGGAGATTGGTCAGTATATCCGGTTGGGTCCTCTGGGAACGGCTTTGCTCCCCTCTGATAAACCCAGGGTATTACTAATTGATGAAATTGACAAAAGTGATATTGATTTACCCAACGACTTACTGCATATTTTTGAGGAAGGGGAGTTTGAGATTCCAGAGTTGGTTCGGATTGCGGGGCGATTAGAACAAGTGGAAGTTCGCACCGCTTATACTGATGAGACGGAGGCAACGGCAAAGGACTTCAAGACAGTTATTAGCAAAGGACGAGTTCGCTGTCAAGCTTTTCCGTTTGTGATTTTAACCAATAATGGAGAGCGAGATTTTCCACCCCCGTTTTTACGTCGCTGTTTGCGGCTGAATATGAGGGAACCCAATCAGGATGAACTCACCCGAATTGTTAAAGCGCATCTGGGTGAAAAAGTGACGGATAAAGCTAAGGGTTTGATTGCCCATTTTTTAAAGAAGCGAGAACAGGGAGATTTGGCGACGGATCAGTTACTTAATGCGATTTATTTATTAACCCGTGAACGTATACCATCGGGTCAAGAAAAAGCCAAGTTAGTTGAGCAATTGCTCAAGTATTTGAGTAGCACAGAGGATTGATGGCTGTTCTCAGCCAGCCCTCACCCCCAACCCCTCTCCCAAGCTTGGGAGAGGGGAGCAAGAGTATATAGTATGTAGGGTGGGCAAGAATGATAAATCTGGAAATGCTTATAGTATCGTTGATTGCTCTTGCCCACCTCACGGTAACTGGCTTTGACTATAGTTATTAGGCGATCGCACTCCTTAATCGGCTTCTGTGGGCGCACGTCGGTTATGGGTGTCAAGTTAAGCTACAGCCGCCACGTCTATGCCTGTTTCCCAAGGGTGACAGAGGAGGGCAATAGGGCAGACGTAGCCTCATTCTCAGGTTTGGGAAGGGAATGAATTGCCGCCACATCCTTGCATTTGTTTGCCTGGTAATTTTAAGCTTACAATAAACCCAGAAAGCCGTTCTATGAGCAGAATATGGAAGCCATCAATATAAAAGAAGAGGCACGACGATTGATTGATAGATTGCCAGAGAATGCAACATGGGATGACTTAATGTATGAAATTTATGTCAGAGTAACGATAGAAGCGGGACTTGCTGATAGTCAGGCTGGTAGAATAACCTCTGTGGAAACAGTGCGTCAGCAATTCGGATTACCAACGTGAAGGTTTTTTGGACAGACACAGCCGTCAAGCATCTTTCCGGGATTTATGCCTACATCGCCCAAAATTCACCTCAATATGGGCGTCGAATGGTTGATCGCCTGACGAGACGAGACGTTTGAACAGATTGCTGCGTTTCCGGCTTCAGGTCGAATGGTGCCAGAGTTTGAGAGGGAAGAAATTCGTGAAATGATTGAGGGGTCTTATCGGATTATTTATTACATTAAACCTGAGCAAATCGATGTACTTGCTGTGATCCATGGTTCACAACAAATCACTGAAGATTATCGCCCATCATCGGAGTAAAATATTCTGATGATTCAACAGGCGATCGCACTTCTCAATCAGGTTGGCTTGGAACTTACGGCAGAAGAGATTGCCGATATCTTTTGGTTGGCGCTGCAAATGGGGGAAACTGAATCCATCTCCGAGTCTCCATCGATTCCGAAAACGCCCTTATCTGAACGCCCCATAACTGAAGACTTCTCCCCAGAAACGCCGCCGATAAATCTAAATCCGCCAACGGCTACAGCTAGCGAACCCTACGCTGAACTCTATCCCTCTCCTCCACCTGCTTCTATCCCCCAATCTGATTCTCCCCCATCTGCTTCTTCTCCATCGCCTCAGCTAGATTCTCCCCCACCGTCTCAACTCCTTCCCTTTGAAACACCCGCCGCCCCCGCCTTGCGGAATCCCTTAGCCATCGCCCGGGCAATTCGTCCCCTGATGCGGAAAGTTCCATCTCGTACTGAAACCATCCTGGATGAAGAAGCCACAGCCAGACAAATTGCCGAAAAAAATATCTGGATTCCGGTGCTAGAACCTGCACCCGAACGCTGGTTAGAATTAGCGCTGGTTATCGAGGAATCGAGTTCCCTCCCAATTTGGCAAGAAACGATTACAGAATTGCAAACACTGCTGGAACGCCAGGGTGCCTTTCGCGATGTTCGCACCTGGCGCTTAAATGCTAATGCTGATGAATCATTGTACCTCTTGCCGGGACAGGGTTCAGCCACACTCAAACAACGCCCCCGCAATCCCAAGGAATTGATTGATCCCTCAGGGCGGCGGTTAATTCTCCTGGTTAGCGACTGTGTATCGGATATCTGGCGTTCAGGCAAAATCCAGACTCTATTGCGGCGGTGGGCGAATCAGAATCCGGTGTCTGTGCTTCAGTTATTACCCGAATCCTATTGGAGACGCAGTGGTTTAGGTGCAGGGATTTCTGTGCAACTGGGGGCGTTTGCACCAGGGGTTCCTAATTCTCAACTGGTGATTGAAGAGATACCCCCTTGGCTGGAGGTGAATTTAGCCACAGCATTACCGTTACCTGTGGTAACACTGGAGCCTGAACCCTTGGCGCAGTGGGCGCAGTTGGTGGCGGGTACAGGGGGAACGCGGATGCCAGGAGTTTTGTTTGATCCGGTGTTAATGGCGGCGATGGCAGAGGAGATGGAACAGACAATCGCCTCACGTTCAGCATCAGAGTTAGTCCAGCACTTTCGGGCAACCGCCTCTCCCACCGCCCGACGCTTGGCTGGGTTGATGGCGGCGATTCCGGTAACGTTGCCTGTGGTGCGTCTGATTCAGCAAACCATGCTACCCGAATCGGGGCAAATTCATGTTGCTGAAGTGTTTATGAGTGGGTTATTGCGTCCCGTTGTAGAAGGGAATGGTAATTTACGGGATGGGGAAAACCTCTCTCCAAACCTCTCTCCTGCAAGGAGAGAGGCTTTGAATGCTCCCCTTTCCGTGCAACAAAAGCGAAGCATCCTTTCTCCTCCCCCGCAATCTGAACCCATTTACTATGACTTCCAAGAGGGAGTGCGAGAATTGCTGCTGGATTCTATTCCTATTTCCGATACCGATGAAGTGTTGGAACAAGTCTCTCAGTTTATCGCCCGTAAAGCCGGGGTTTCGATTAAGAGTTTTACCGCGTTCCTATCGCCTTATGCCAAATGGGATGAAATGGTGCAGCAGCAGATTGCGCCCTTTGCCCAGATTACCCGTCAGGTGCTGCGGCGGTTGGGAGGAGAGTATGCGGCGTTAGCGGAGCAGTTGGAACGACGTTCTCCGGTTATTCCAGATGTCTCAGATAAGGAGGCTTCTGGATTTCCTCCCTTACAAACCTTTACGTTTGAAGAAGTCACCTCAACCATCTTACAATCTTTTAATTTTGAAGTGGTTACGGTTGATAAACAGGGACAGGAAATTGACCGCCGTCAGGGGCAAGCGCAATATTTCAGCGAGGATTTGGGGAATGGCGTCACCCTGGATATGGTGGCGATTCCGGGGGGGACATTCCTCATGGGTTCGCCTGAAACTGAAGAAGGGCATTCTAAGGATGAAAGTCCGCAGCATCCAGTAACAGTTCAACCCTTTTTCATGGGGAAATACCCAGTCACTCAGGCGCAATGGCAAGCAGTTGCTCATCTACCTCAAGTGAATCAGACACTCAACCCTGACCCTTCTAGCTTTAAAGGAGCCAATCGACCGATTGAGCAAGTATCGTATTTTGATTGTGTAGAGTTTTGTGCGCGGTTGTCGCAGTATACAGGACAAGACTACCGACTTCCTAGTGAGGCAGAGTGGGAATATGCCTGTCGTGCTGGAACAACAACGCCGTTTCATTTTGGTGAAACAATTACAACCGACTTGGCAAATTACAAAGGTGAATACACATACGGTTTAGGTTCCAAGGGTAAGTATCGTCGTGAAACTACACCTGTGGATAGTTTTGAGGTGGCAAACACTTTTGGCTTATACGATATGCATGGAAATGTATGGGAATGGTGTGCTGACCACTGGCACGATCACTATAATACTGCCCCACCAGATGGTAAAGCTTGGTTATCTGACAATGAGAATAATTCTCGGCTGCTGCGTGGTGGTTCATGGTACAACTATCCAGTTTACTGCCGTTGTGCCTATCGCATCAGGGACATGCCAGTCGTCACGTACTACCTCTTCGGGTTTCGGGTTGTTTGTACTGTGGCATAGATTTTTTAGCGACACTTTTATCCTGCCTTTGTTTTTCCTCTAGTGCTACAGACGAGCTAATTTTTTGCCCCTGGTTCAACTGTTCAACTATTGAGCCTATTGACTTTCAAGTGACAAAACTATGGCAATACCGCAAATCAGTAATCATACACAGCCGATTAGGTTCATTCTCAAGCGTCAGCAGCGACAGGCTAAATATTTCAGCGAAAACTTAGGGAATGGTGTCATGCTGGAAATGGTAGCGATTCCAGGGGGGACATTCCTCATGGGTTCACCCAAAACGGAAGAAGGTCATACAGAAAATGAAAGTCCGCAGCATCGGGTAACGGTTCAACCTTTTTTCATGGGTAAATACCCAGTCACTCAGGTGCAATGGCAAGCAATTGCTAATCTGCCTCAAGTCAATAAAGTGCTTGACCCTGACCCTTCTAGATTTAAAGGAGCCAACCGACCTGTTGAACGAATATCGTGGTATGAGGCAGTTGAATATGTAGAGCGCTTATCACAGTACACAGGACGAGACTACCGACTCCCCTGTGAAGCCGAGTGGGAATATGCCTGTCGTGCTGGAACGACCACACCATTTCATTTTGGCGAGACAATTACTACAGATTTAGCTAATTACAACGGCAACTATATTTATGGTGGGGGTGCTAAGGGTAAATATCTTAAGGAGACTACCCCCGTTGGCAGTTTTCAGGTTGCGAATGCCTTTGGTTTATATGACATGCACGGAAATGTATGGGAATGGTGTATTGACCATTGGCATGATAGTTATAAAGATGCGCCTTCAGATGGTCAAGCTTGGTTAATTGATGATACTAAAAACCATTCTCGGATATTACGTGGTGGTTCGTGGGTTAACTATCCAGATTTCTGTCGTTGTGCCTATCGCGACGGGCTCGACCCAGACGACGGGAACTACAGCTATGGGTTTCGGGTGGTCTATACTGCGGCGTAGATTTTTTAGCCCTTGACACTTTTATCCTGTCTCTGTTTTTCCTCTGATGGTACAGACTAGCTAATTTTTTGGGCTCTTTCAGACTAACTATGATAAATTACTAGCCAAAATACCAATTAAGCAGAACCCTTCTTCTAAAATTATCAAAATTATTTAACCCATAACCTCTTCTTTTAATTAGCTTAATTTTTTGATTAATTCCCTCCACTGTCCCTTGTGTAGTACGATGAGCAAAATAGGCTAATATTTCATCAATCCATCTTTTTATTGTTTGACAACTTTTGGGGAAATATTTATAAGCTTCTTTCATCCATTCCGCGATATCCCATAAAGCCTTATCCCCGGTTATCTGACTTTCAAATATATCCCGTATACTCTCTTTTATTTGATACATTTCTATGAGCCGGGGAGACACATCTTTAACTTCGTTTAATTTTTCTTTTTCCCTCTCATTAAGTTTTTCCTTTTTCTTGAGTAATGGGTATTTACTATGAGTAATTCCTCTCACCTTTTTTCTCTTTCTTTTTTGTTTTTGAGTTTCACCGCCTGCCTTTTTTCAAGCTTTCTTTGCTCGTCTAACTCTTCATTAATTTGTTTCATTACATGGAATCTATCGGCTACTACTTGTGCATTAGGGATTAATTATTCTACTACAGTTTTATAAGGTTTCCATAAATCTATGCTGACTTCTTCTATTTGGCTTAATATCTCCGAACCCAAGCCCTGTAAGTATTCTGCTATTGCTTCCTTATTCCTTTTCTCTAACAGTGCTATCGGTTTTCGCTTATCCAAGTCCACTAAGACTGCGGCATAATTCTTCTGAAAAAACTTGGCGGCAATTTTTGCATCTAAATTGGCGACGGTTAACAAACAAAAAAACATCAAAGCTACTCAGGGGAATATCTCTGACTCTATATTGATGAGATTGATGTATTTTATCAGTTGATTTGTGGCAATAAGGACAGGTGGCTTTATTGGATTTATTCGCTAATTCAATTAAGATTTCATTTTCGGTTATAAACCAATAGTTAGTGGCTTTAAAACCCTCAAAGTTGATAAGTTTTGTAACGAAAAATAAAAGGGAGTTAGATGGCATAGTATTAATTAATCTTTGATTTTTGCTGTTCATTTTCAGAATACTTTATATCATAAAAGCTGACCTCAAATCAAGGTACAGCAGGAACTCAAAGCAACTTTGAGTGTAAAAATATTTCAATTATTTGTTTTTCTTTACAGGTAATTTATCATAATTACTCTAGAAGAGCCTTGAATTTAAAGTGAAAAACTATGGTGAAACCCCAAACCAGTAATCAGGAACAGCCGATTAGATTCATAGTCAAGCGCCAGCAGCGACAGGCTCAATATTTCAGTGAAGGCTTAGGGAATGGCGTCATCTTGGAAATGGTGAAGATTCCGGGTGGAACATTTCTTATGGGTTCCCCCGAAACGGAAGAAGGACACACAGATAATGAAAGTCCGCAGCATCGGGTAACAGTTCAGCCTTTTTTCATGGGCAAATACCCCGTGACTCAGGCACAATGGCGGGTAGTTGCCAATCTACCTCAAGTTAATCAAAAACTTGACCCTAATCCTTCTGGATTCAAAGGAGTCAACCGACCTGTCGAAAAAGTATCTTGGTATGATTCAGTTGAGTTTTGCCAGCGCCTGTCCCAGTATACAGGACTTGACTACCGACTTCCCAGTGAGGCCGAGTGGGAATATGCCTGTCGTGCCGGGACAACAACGCCCTTTCATTTTGGTAAGACGATTACTACTGATTTAGCGAATTACGACGGTAACGATATTGATAGTGAGGATGCCAAGGGTAAGTATCTTGAGGAGACTACCCCAGTAGGAAGTTTTCAGGTTGCTAACGCCTTTGGCTTATTTGATATGCACGGAAATGTGTGGGAATGGTGTGCTGATCATTGGCATGATAGTTATAAAAATGCGCCGTCAAATGGTCAAGTTTGGCTAGTTAATGATAATGATAATTATCATCGGCTGTTACGTGGTGGTTCGTGGGGCAATCTTCTCAGGTACTGTCGCTGTGCCGTTCGCTTCAGGTTTGAGCCAGTCGTCAGGAGCAACTACATCGGGTTTCGCCTTGTTTGTACTGCGGCGTAGGCTTTTAATTGACACTTTTATATCCTGTCTCTGTTTTTCCTCTGATGGTAAAGACTAGCTAATTTTTTGCCACCTGTATTAAACTATCGAGCCTATTGACTTTCAAGTGACAAAACTATGGCAACACCGCAAATCAGTAATCAGGGACAGCCGATTAGGTTCATTGTTAAGCGTCAGCAGCGACAGGCTCAATATTTCAGCGAAGACTTAGGTAATGGCGTCATCTTGGAAATGGTGAAGATTCCGGGTGGAACATTCCTTATGGGTTCGCCAGAAACGGAAGAAGGTTATACAGAAAATGAAAGTCCGCAGCATCAGGTAACAGTTCAGCCTTTCTTCATGGGGAAATACCCGGTAACTCAGGCGCAATGGCAGGCGATTACCAATCTACCTCAAGTGAATCGAAAACTCGACCCTAACCCTTCTGGATTCAAAGGAGCCAACCGACCTGTGGAACGAGTATCGTGGTATGACTCGGTTGAGTATGTAGAGCGGTTGTCGAAGTACACAGAACGAGACTACCGACTTCCCAGTGAGGCAGAATGGGAGTATGCCTGTCGTGCTGGGACAACAACGCCGTTTCATTTTGGCGAGACGATTACTACCGATTTAGCCAATTACAACGGTAACTATATTTATGGCGCAGGTGTCAAGGGTATTTATCGTGAGGAAACCACGCCTGTAGGAAATTTTCAGGTTGCTAACGCCTTTGGTTTATACGACATACATGGGAACGTGTGGGAATGGTGCGCTGACCATTGGCACGATAACTATCATAATGCGCCACTCGATGGTCAAGCTTGGTTATTTGATGATCAGAGTAATTGTCGGATGGTGCGTGGTGGTTCTTGGTACAACGGTTCAGGACTCTGCCGTTGTGCCTTTCGCTTCAAGGTCAAGCCAGACCGCAGATACGACTTCTTCGGGTTTCGGGTTGTTTATACTGCGGGGTAGACTTTTTCTATCGAGCCTATTGAATTTGGGGTGACACAACTATGGCAATACCGCAAATCAGTAATCAGGGACAGACGATTAGGTTCATCGTCAAGCGTCAGCAGCGACAGGCTCAATATTTCAGTGAAGACTTGGGCAATGGCGTCACCCTGGAAATGGTGGCGATTCCTGGTGGAACATTCCTTATGGGTTCCCCGGAAACGGAAGAAGGACACAGAGATAATGAAAGTCCGCAGCATCGGGTTACAGTTCAATCTTTTTTCATGGGGAAATACCCAAGAACTACGAGCTTGAATACTGCCGTTGTGCTTCTCGCCTCAGACCTCTGCCAGTCAGTAGGGACAACGACATCGGGTTTAGGGTCGTTTGTGCGGCGTCGTAGACTCTTTAGCTCTTGAAATTTTTATCTGACGTCTGTTTTTCCTGTGATGCGTACAGACAAGCTAATTTTTTAATTTGTATTTAACTATTGAGCCTATTGACTTTCAAGTGACAAAACTATGGCAATACCACAAATCAGTAATCAGGGACAGCCAATTAGATTCATCGTCAAGCGCAAGCAACGACAGGCTCAATATTTCAGCGAAGATTTGGGTCATGGCGTCACCTTGGAAATGGTAGCGATTCCAGGAGGCACATTCCTCATGGGTTCGCTAGAAACGGAAGAAGGACACAGAGATAATGAAAGTCCGCAGCATTGGGTAACGGTTCAGCCTTTTTTCATGGGTAAATATCCAGTTACTCAAGCACAATGGCGAACAGTCGCGAATCTACCTCAACTTAATCAAAAACTTGACCCTGACCCTTCTGGATTCAAAGGAGCCAACCGACCTGTAGAACTAGTATCGTGGTATGAGGCGGTTGAGTATGTAAAGCGCTTATCACAGTACACAGGACGAGACTATCGACTCCCCAGTGAAGCGGAATGGGAATATGCTTGTCGTGCTGGGACAACAACACCTTTTCATTTTGGCGAGACAATTACTACTGGATACGCTAACTACCGAGGGACTGATAGGCATATTGGTGAAACTGTGTATAGAGGGTCGTATGGTCATGGTTTCAAGGGAGAATATCGCCAACAAACAACTCCAGTGGACAAATTTGGCGTAGCTAATGCCTTTGGACTCTATGATATGCATGGGAATGTATGGGAGTGGTGTGCTGATCCTTGGCACGATAACTATGCTGATGCGCCGACAGATAGTAGGGTGTGGGAGGATAATAACACCAACCATTATAGATTGTTGCGGGGCGGTTCTTGGAGCAGCTATCCCAGTCACTGTCGTTGTGCATATCGCGGCGGAAACAAGCCAGACAACGGGGGCGTATCTAGTATCGGTTTTCGGCTGGTATGTAGTGCGGCGTGAAATCTATAGCCATGAATACTTTTCTCCTTTTGTTTGTTACCCTACTTCTCTATTATGGTGACACCGCAAATCAGTAATCAGTTACAACCGATTAGGTTCATCGTCAAGCGTCAGCAGCGACAGGCTCAATATTTCAATGAAGACTTAGGAAATGGCGTCATCTTGGAAATGGTGGCGATTCCCGGTGGGACATTCCTTATGGGTTCCCCCGAAATGGAAGAAGGACACAGAGATAATGAAAGTCCGCAGCATCGGGTAACAGTTCAACCTTTCTTCATGGGTAAATACCCAGTCACTCAGGCGCAATGGCAAGCAGTTGCTAATCTACCTCAACTTAATCAAAAACTTGACCCTGACCCTTCTAGATTTAAAGGAGTTAAGCAACCGATTGAGCAAGTATCCTGGTTTGATTGTGTAGAGTTTTGTGAGCGCTTATCACAGTACACAGGACGAGACTATAGCAATCCTAAATAGATTGTGGCAATTTTCCATACTGAAATATTTTGGGAAAATCGAATATTTGACCATCAGCAAAAAACTTAAATAACCACTTAACTATTTTAAAAGAGCTGCAAAGATGATAAAATTGTCTAATGAAAGTTTTAACTTGCAACCAAATATCTTCGACTGGATTTTGTTCGGGAGCGTTCGGAGCAAATTTTGTACAACTTATCAACCAGTCTTCCTCTGATAAATCTTGATTAATTGTCTTTAAGTATTCTCGAAACTGCTTGGAATCATGGTAAGTTGCACCATCCCAAAATATCGATAATTTTTTCCCGGGTCGTTTCCTTTGTAAATATTCGATGAAATCGATTGTATTTTCGCTGTTTCCACTTTTATATTCTTTGACTATAAACTCTTTGGTTTGATAATCTAAAGCCCCATAATAAGTCTGTCTTTCTTTTTCATTTTTGAGAGGGACTTCTATTCTTGCATCTGTTCTTCCCCACGCATAACCTAACAAATCACCCCACAGCAGATGACATTCGTCAAGCATAAGCACCGTCCGGCTTCCAGCTTCTATTTCCGGTTTCCATTTTTCTAGCCTTGCCTCTATTTCTTTTTTTTTAGCTTTGACTAATTCATCATTTTTAGCCGGATTCTTTTTTTGAGTCTTTTTCCAACTCACTTGAGCCTCTTTAAATAAGCTATAATAACTTTGATTGGACTCAAAAACTACATTATATTGCTCCTGCAAATACTTCTGCAAGTCTGATAATCTTAGATAATCTTGTTCTCTCAACCACTGAATTGTTTGCTCTTTTTCTTCAGATTTTAAGTAACCTGCTCTACCTTTATATTGAAGCTTTAAACTTTCTACACCCTGAAAAAGCGCTTGATTTTTCCATTGGCTGATAAAACTGTGAGAAACTTTTAATATTTCTTTGACTTCACGATAAGATTTTCCTTCCAAAATCATTTTTACCGCCAAGGCTCTTTTAATTTCTTTGGTCTCTTTTGTCTGATTGATAAAATTAGCCAATTCATCTATAATGTTCATCTTTTGTCTTTTTACTAGGGATGTATTATTACTATTATATCTGTTGCGACCTATTTAGGGCTGCTATATCGACTCCCCAGTGAAGCGGAATGGGAATATGCTTGTCGTGCTGGGACAACAACACCCTTTCATTTTGGCGAGACAATTACTACTGAATACGCCAATTATCGAGGGACTGATAGGCATATTGGTGAAACTTTGTATAGAGGCTCGTATGGTCATGGTTTCAAAGGAGAATATCGCAAACACACAACCTCAGTGAAAAAATTTGGCGTAGCTAATGCCTTTGGACTCTATGATATGCATGGGAATGTATGGGAGTGGTGTGCTGACCATTGGCACGATAACTATAAAGAGGCTCCGTCAGATAGTAAAGCTTGGCTATTTGATGATGATAATAATACTCGTCTGTTGCGCGGTGGTTCGTGGAACAGCTATCCTAGTTTCTGTCGTTGTGCTGAGCGCGACTGGTTCTCGCCTAACTTCAGAGATCACAACATTGGGTTTCGGGTTGTTTGTTCGGCGGCGTGAATTCTTTCACCATTGACGGTTTTACTTGTTTGTAATTTGTCCTTTTTTATTCTCCCTAATTGTAATCGAAAGCGCAATTGCGTTAGAATAATATAATTCCGATACCAACAGATTTGATGTCACGTAATATGTAGATGAGCGAAACCTAGGAAAAGGGCGGGTTTTGCTGAAAAGTTATTGGTGATATTATTTATTGAATCCCTAAACCCGCCCCTACAGAATTTCTAAACTAAACCCGGGCAATACTTTCTCCCCTGACAATACAACAGGCATCGCCACAACTTTCACATCTTGATAATATAAAGATTTAAGGTTTATAGATCTTGCCCACCCTACATAAAATCTAAAGTTAACGCGGAAATCGAGAAAAATTAAGACTTTTGGAACCCGCGAAGGCGGGTTTTGTTTGTGTAGCTGCGGTTTCAACCGCCCTATTAAAATTTATTGTAAAATACACTCTGCCTCTAAAACCATCAATCCCGGCGTTTCCCAAACGGCACAATCAGTTCTCAACAAATCCAAAACAGGTTGTTTTCCCGCTTCAAGTTTAGCGATGGCTTGATTTGCCGCAGGTTGGTACTGCATCAACCAAGAATCATTCGCAATCGATTCGGCGGTTAACGGTGTAGTCGGTAGCAGCAAAAAATCAATCCCGTATGTTTGGATAAACTCCTGGACAATCGCCAAATCTGGACTATATTGTGCTTCAATTAAATCCGACATCCGCTGGCGAAATTGGCGATAATAGCCCCAATGATAGGGAATTGCATATTCGCGACCAACTAAAATTGACCGTTGAGCAAACGTGGGTAAATTATTCGCTTCTTCCACTAATGATGCAATTTTAATGTCCTTCGGTTGCTGTTGAAAAAATTCATATAACGTCGGCACATTGCCACTAATATAAGCCGTCCAGGGAAAGGTATTCAGAACCAAGTGAGGATATCCCACAAGAGTAATTCCGATTAAACTGGTTAAAGCTAATGCCAAAACTGATCCCAATTTGACCGTAGAGATGCGCCATGGCGCGTCTCTACACGCGAACACTGCGTCTAAGATTAGAGTAATAACGATTGCCGCCGCCAGCGCGATCGCAATCCGTAAGCTATGCTGAGTATAACGGCTGGGTAGGTGCAGTTTGAACAGCAGGGCATGGGCGGCTAAAAATAAGATAGCTGACGCCAATAAGAACTTGCCTAAGACTCCCATCTTCCCAGTTACCTGCTTGGCGAGGGGAAAGCGAGAGGGAAAGCATAACACAACAGGTAATAGCAAACCCAAATAACTCAGAGGCGGCGCTAATGCGGTATCAATGCGGATACCACTGCGTCCATTAAACCAGAATGACCAAGCATCGTTGACAAAAAAGCTGGTTCGCCCTTGAGATAAGAAATCCGGTAAACCTTTGGCTTGTACAGCCGTGATTACTGGGGCAAATTCTGACAAACTCATCCTGTAGGGTAATAACACCGCAAACGCCACCGCCAAACCCGTGAAACAGAATACATAATCGCGGCGATGATGAGACACAGAGGGAAATTTCCGGTTAAACCGCCATAACTGCAAAATCAGAAACGCCGCGCAGACTAGCACTAATGAGGGATAGAATAATCCTAACAGCGCGATCGCGATTCCTGTGCCTATTAGTGACTGGCGCATCCCATAATACAAAAACGCCAACAGGATCGGATAGATAAACGCCTTGGGTGTTCCCGATATTAACCCATCCTGCATCCACAGATTTTGATTCAGCAGTACAGAGGCGATAAATCCAGTCAGAGGTATGGGTAATAATTGCAACGCCACGCCAAAACAGTAACCTGTGGTAATTAATCCCAAAACCAGAGGCAAAATTTTACTCAAAACAATCGGATCAATCCCAATTCCTGCCATGAAATGATACAGGGCGCGATATCCTAACGGTGCAACCGATTGGAAATAATCGGCAATGATATCATTCGGAAATAACTCTGGATCTAAAAATCGCCGCATCCAGAAGATATGCTGTCTCGCATCATCCTGCACCACGTACTCGCTGCTGAAGGCGGGTTGAAAGGCTAACGTGCCGTAAAGTGTGGCAATTAGTAGACTTAGCGTCAACCAAACAATAAAGTAAAACTTCGTTGTACCTGTGAGAAAACGGTGCAAATTGGTTATCCACATTCAGTTGATCACAATGGTTTCGATTTATAACTGTCACCCTAAAGGTTAGGACAAGTTTAACGGATGAAACGACCGCGTAGCAGTAATAAAGCTTCTATTTTCTACCTTCAGTCTTCTACCTTTTACTTTAGGTGACAGGGAAGCTAAGCGGTTCTGCATTTAAACCTTATACCAAGTTGCAGTCTAAGGTAGAATCTGTCATTCTGAGCAGAATGCAGTGAAACGGAATGACGCTCGCGCATCTGTCCAGATTCTCGTATCTCGTTCCTCGCTATAGCGAAAGCTTCACGCTTCGCTCTTCCTAGACATGATAGAACGCAACTTGGTATTAATGAATAATGGCTCTCATCCTTGTATGTAGTGCGAGCATCTTGTATGTAGTGCGAGCATCTTGTATGTAGTGCGAGCATCTTGCTCGCGACTAAGCATCTTGCTCGCGACTAATACCCAATTTAAATTCATGACAGCTTAGTGCAGATGCAATATCTGACATCTGGACAGACAAGAGTTCACAATGGCTGTATTACAAGTCATATAAATGTATGACATAAACAAATAAAATTAAGCTTGATTTAAGCATCTAATAAGTCTTCATAGAGTATAATTACATAAAACTGTATGTGTTAAATAAAGGTAAGCCACGCTAACGCTTCATTTTCGGGTGTCATTTACCGTTACCTTTGCCAGGTGGGTTTCGCGATCGCTCTCTGTAGCCCCTATTTGCTATGCCAAATAGAAGGCTTCATTTTCGGGTGTCATTAACCAGAGTTGGTGAATAGGAAAGGCGTTCGCCTACTCCCCAGGAAAACTCATAGAATCCCATTCGCGCCCAGATTTTTCGGTTCGACGGCTAAATTTCTGGGGCGATGGCTCGATTATTACCATATCATATTGTTTTTGTAAACGCTCTTATCTGAATTTCCTAGTCCGACAACGTATGACGAATAACACGACCTTAAAAATTGCTAACTACCGCATTTTGTCCCAACTCTACGAAAGTGCCAACACCTTAGTTTATCGCGGTATTCAGGAAGGGGAACACCAACCCGTCATCCTCAAACTTCTCAAACAAGACTATCCCACTCCACAAGAGTTAACTCGATATCGACAAGAGTATGAAATTACGCACAATCTGGCGATTGATGGCGTAGTTAAAGCGTATAATATCCAACCCTATCAGAGAACCTTAGTGATCATCTTAGAGGATTTTGGCGGTGAATCCTTAAAACAGTGGATGAGTCAGCCAACAAAACTCTCCTCACCTCTACCTCTATGGGACTTTCTCAACATTGCCATCAAAATAGCCGAAATTCTCGCCCAGATTCACGCCGTTGATGTCATTCACAAAGATATTAACCCCAGCAATATTGTCTTCAACCCCGAAACCGGACAACTTAAAATCATTGACTTTGGCATCTCCACCCAGCTTACCCGCGAAAATACGGCACTCAAAAATCCTCATGTCTTAGAAGGAACATTAGCCTATATTTCCCCGGAACAAACAGGGCGAATGAATCGTTCTCTCGACTATCGCACCGACTTTTATTCCCTAGGTGTCACCTTCTATGAACTCCTAACTGGAACGCTACCCTTTGAGACAAAAGATGCCATAGAATTAGTCCATTGTCATATTGCCAAAGTCCCGACACCTCTCCATATTGTGCATGAAAAAGCGCGTAGAGACGTTCCGGCAAAACCTCTGAAACCCATTCCGCTAACCGTTTCTAATATTGTCATGAAACTGATGGCAAAAACGGCTGAAGAACGGTATCAAAGTGCTTGGGGACTGGTAGCTGATTTGCAAAACTGTCAGAGACAATTAGCCGAAACGGGAACAATTAAAGACTTTCCGCTGGGTTCTCAAGATATCTCTGAACACTTCCACATTCCCCAAAAACTTTATGGGCGAGAGGCGGAAGTGGACACCTTACTCGCTGCCTTTGATCGGGTGGCGAATCGAGAGGATCAGGACATTCAGAAATCGGCAGATTCTTCCGTCGATGGTTCACTCCCCACGTCTCATCCCCCCATCGAGATGATGCTGGTGGCGGGGTATTCCGGTATTGGTAAATCCTGTTTAGTTGCCGAAATTCATAAACCAAATACGCGACTACGCGGCTACTTTATTTCCGGCAAATTTGACCAGTTTCAACGCAATGTTCCCTACTCAGCAATTGTCAACGCTTTTAAGGAATTGGTGCAGCAAATTTTAACCGAAAGCGAAGCCCAACTCAATCAATGGCGAGAAAAATTATTAGTCGCTTTGGGGGCAAATGGTCAAGTGATTATTGATGTTATCCCGGAAGTGGAACGAATTGTCGGTCAACAGCCTGCGGTGCCAGAATTAGGGTCACAAGAAGCCCAAAATCGGTTTAATATTGTCTTTCGCAAGTTCATGCGGGCATTTTGCTCACCCGAACATCCCTTGGTGATGTTTCTCGATGATTTGCAGTGGGTAGATTTGGCGACGCTGAAGTTAATTCAACTGATTATGACCGATAGCGAGATCCATTATCTATTTTTAATCGGTGCTTATCGGGATAATGAAGTCAACTCTACTCATCCGTTAATGATGACAGTAGATGGATTACAAAAACAAGGCGCGACAGTTAACTGTATTACCTTATCGCCTTTGAAATTAGACCATATTCGCCAAATTATTTGTGACACCTTAAAATCCTCACCCGAATCTGCCCAGCATTTAGCTGAACTGGTGATGAGTAAAACGGCAGGTAATCCATTTTTCGTGAATCAGTTTTTAAGGAATCTCTATGCGGAAAAGTTAATCACTTTCAATCTGCAAAATCATCAATGGCAGTGGGATATTAATAAAATCAAGGGGAAAAACATTACCGATAACGTCGTCGAGTTGATGACGAATCGGTTAAAAAAACTGCCGGATTCAACCCAGAATGTCTTACAGTTAGCTGCCTGTATCGGTGCTAATTTCAACTTATTAACGCTGGCAATTGTCTGTGAACAACCAGAGGATGTGATTTTCGCGAACTTAGTCACAGCGGTTCAATCGGAATTAATCGTACCCCTTTCGGAACTCAATCCAGACTTGCTGGTTCACGAGTATAAATTCCTGCATGACCGAGTACAACAAGCGGCGTATGCTTTAATTGATGAGTGCCAAAAGAAAGCGGTTCACTTACAAATTGGTCGCCTACTTTGGCAGAGTGCTGACTCGGAAACCTTATCAAATAAAATATTTGCAATCGTTGATCATCTGAATCAAGGAATTGGTGATACTTGGGATTACACATCAGGAGAAATTAGTCAAGCTGAACGCCATCAAATCGCCCAATTAAATTTAATCGCGGGTCAAAAAGCCAAAGGATCAGCCGCTTATGGTGCCGCGCTAAACTATTTAACTGTGGGACGAGAACTGCTGGGTGCAGACAGTTGGCAATGGGACTATGACTTAACCTTAGCCTTATATGAAGAAGCCGCCCAAGCTGCCTATTTAGGTGGCAAGTTTACGGTTATGGAGGAATTGACTGAGATTCTCTTTGCCCATGCTCAAACTGTGCTGGAAAAAGTCAATGTGTATGAAGTTAAGATTCAAGCGATCGCGTCGCAAAATAATCTCAAGGAAGCGATTCATATTGGACTGCAAGTGCTGAATTTATTGGGAATCAATTTACCTGAGGAACCCAGCAGGGCAGAGTGGCAAACTGGACTAGATGAAACGGCTACCCTATTGGCGGGACATGAAATTGAAGACTTAATTAACCTACCAGAAATGGCCGCCGCTGAACCCCTAGCCGCTATGCTAATTCTCTCCAATTTAATCGCTGCTGCTTATATCGCCGCACCCGATCTTTTTGTCCTGATTGCCTCATCAATGGTACAGTTATCGGTTAAGCATGGGAACGCGCCGTTGTCAGCATTTGGCTATGCCTGTTATGGATTTATTTTATTAGATCGTCAGCACAATTTTGAGGCGGGATATCAATTTGGTAAATTGGCGCTGAGTTTAGTGAATCGGCTTAATACCCAGCAAGTCAAATGTAAGGTATTTGAGGTGCTGGGCGCTCATATCTTGCATTGGAAAGAGCATTTTAGTCAAACCCTGCCTATTTTAATTGAGGGTTATCACAGTGGCGTGGAAACGGGGGATTTTGAGTTTGCTGGGTATTGTGCCTTTTATACCTGCGATCATCTCTATTTTAGTGGGGTGGAACTAACGCAGGTGGAACAAGAAATTGCTACCTATAATCAGGCGGTGCGGCAAATTCGCCGGGAAAGTCCATTTAATTGGACGGCGATTTTTTTACAGGCGGTGCAGAATTTACAGGATCAAGGAGAAAATCCCACCCAGTTAATGGGTAAGGCATATAATGAAGTGATATCCTTACCCCGGGCGCTGGCGGCGAATGACCGAACAGAACTGCATTTATTCTATTTAAATAAGCTGATTCTCTGTTATCTCTTTGGTGAGGTTGAGCAAGCGGTAGAAAATGCAGTTTTAGCGGAACAATATTTAAATGGAGTTACGGCAATGATCGTAATTCCAATCTTCTATTTTTATGATTCTCTTGCCCATCTCGCCCTTTTACCTGAAGCCACACTAACGGATAAACAGGCGTTGATTAACCGGGTTAACGCTAATCAAGAAAAAATGCAGATCTGGGCAAACCATGGTGCGATGAATCAGCAGCATAAACTGGATTTAGTCGCCGCTGAAAAAGCGCGAGTTTTGGGGGAAGTGATGACAGCGATGGAATGGTATGAACAAGCGATTAACGGGGCGAGGGATAATGGTTATATTCAAGAGGAAGCCTTAGCCTATAATTTAGCTGCCATGTTTTATCAGAATAGGGGGATGGACAAGGTTGCTGATACGTATATTAAAGAGGCACATTATACTTACACCCGCTGGGGGGCGACGGCAAAAGTTAGAGATTTAGAAGCCCAATATTCCCAGCTTTTTGCGCCATCGTCTCCCGTCAGTTTTCTTACAGACAGCCGCACGACGGTGAGTAGTGTGTCTCAGAGAAATCAGTCGGCTTCGCTGTTAGATTTTGCCACACTGATGAAAGCATCTCAAGCCATTGGTAGTGAAATTGCCCTGAATAAGTTACTGGCGGCGTTGATGAAAATTTTAATCGAAAATACAGGAGCGCAAACGGGAGTTTTGATTTTAAATCAATCGGGAGAATGGGTGATTGAGGCGTCGCTAAATGTGGAAACAAATCACGTCACCGTGTTGCAATCTCTACCCTTAGAAAATCACCTCCCTCTCTCGATTATTAACTATGTCACCCATACCCAAGAAACCGTCGTTCAAACCAATGCGGCTAAACTTGGCAAGTTTACCAACGATCCTTATATTCAAGCCGATCAAACCCAATCCGTTTTGTGTGCGCCGCTACTGAATCAAGGTCAACTCAGTGGTATCGTTTATCTGGAAAATAACCTGGCTACAGACGCCTTTACTCCAGACAGGCTGGAAGTGTTACAAATCCTATCTGGACAAGCCGCGATCGCGATCGACAATGCCCGACTTTATAACACTCTAGAACAAAATGTTGCCGCCCGCACCCAAGAGTTAAAAAATACCCTCGACTCTCTCAAAGCTACCCAAGATGAACTGATTCAATCGGAAAAGATGGCAGCCTTGGGACAATTAATTGCTGGGATTGCCCATGAAATTAATACACCCTTGGGGGCGATTCGTTCCTCCGCCGGAAATATTTCTAAGTTTTTAAGTCAAACCCTGGAACAATTACCCACGCTGTTTCAATCCTTATCGCCAGAAGAAGGACACGATTTTCTGAAAATGTTGCAACGTTCACTCCAAAACGAATCGGATTTAACCGCGAAAGAAGAACGCAAACGGCGGCGAGTCTTAGTTCGCCAATTAGATGCGGAAGACATTCAGGATGCGGATACCCTAGCCGATACTTTGGTTGATATGGGGATTTATGAAAATATTGAAGACTTTTTCCCTATACTGAAACGTCCCGATAGTTTGCACCTCTTAGAAATAGCGTACAAATTATCGGGATTACAACGGGGAACTCAAACCATCAACACCGCAACTGAACGAGCCTCTAAAGTCGTGTTTGCCTTAAAAACATACTCCCGTTATGACGAGTCGGGGGTAATGATTCCGGCAAACCTAACCGCAGGTATTGAAACTGTGCTAACCCTGTATCAGAATCAACTCAAACATGGAATTAATGTCATCCGCAACTACGACGAGTTACCACCGATATTATGTTATGCGGATGAACTGAATCAAGTCTGGACGAATCTGATTCACAATGCATTACAGGCAATGGATAATAAAGGCACATTAACCCTTAATGTCAAGCAGCAAGACCAACAGATAAACGTTAGCATTACCGATAGTGGTAAGGGAATCCCTCCAGAAATTCAAGCGAAGATATTTCAGCCATTTTTTACAACCAAGTCAGCCGGAGAAGGAAGTGGATTAGGACTCGATATTGTGAAAAAGATCATTGAAAAGCATCAGGGTAAAATTGACGTTGAATCCATTCCAGGTAAAACTACTTTTACTGTTTCATTGCCTTTTCGGACAGCGGAAGGCTAGAGACGGCAGTTCAAGTAGGTTGGGTTACTAAAAAATGTCAAACGGACTTTATCGAACAAATGACGAATGACAAATGACAAATGACAAATGACCAATAACAAAGGACAAATAACCAATGACTAAACCCGTTATTTTGTGTGTTGATGATGAAAAATCTGTGCTTAAAAGTCTCAAGACTCAACTCAAAGAAGCTTTTGGTGATGCTTATACCTATGAACTGGCAGAAGCGGCTGATGAAGCGTTAGAATTAATAGATGAACTTGTGGAAGAAAATGTCAGTATTATTCTGATTGTGTCGGATTGGTTAATGCCGGGAATGAAAGGGGATGAGTTTCTGGTTCAGGTGCATGATAAATTCCCCCATATCATTAAAATCCTGCTGACAGGTCAAGCGGATGAGGAGGCGATTGAACGCGCAAAACAGCAAGCAAAGCTGCATCACTGCTTATACAAACCCTGGTCAGAAGCGGAATTAGTGGAAGCCATTAAATTAGGATTATCTCAACTATAACGTACTAATTGGAAAATTACCCACTCAATCCGATGATTTCAACCCCATCCAAAATCCTTGTGACTGCGGCGTAACCCTACGGGCAATCTACTATGACTAAACCGGTAATTATTTGTGTCGATGATGAGAAAACAGTACTCAGAAGTCTAAAAGTCGAGCTTAAGGAAGCGATTGGCAAGAATTACCTGATCGAAATTGCCGAAGCGGGAGAAGAGGCATTAGAGTTAGTTGAAGAACTCTTAGGCGATGACTATGAGATTCTTTTGGTTATCTCTGACCATATCATGCCAGGGATGAAAGGGGATGAACTCTTAAAGCGTGTTCATGAGTTGTCACCGAAAACGCTAAAAATTATGCTCACCGGGCAAGCGGATATTGAAGCCGTAGGCAATGCGATTAAGTATGCCAAACTCTATCGTTATATCGCTAAGCCATGGCAGGCGTCAGACTTGAGTTTGACGGTAAAAGAAGCCGTTAATAGTTATCTGCAAGCAAAAAAGTTAGATGAACAAAACGCCAAACTTAAATGTTTAAATCGAGATCTACAACAATCGATTAAATCCCTCAGTGCTAGTGAGTTAAAATTTCGGGCGATTTTCAATCAAACTTTTCAGTTGACGGGAATGCTGAGTGTTGACGGAATTGTCCTAGAAGTCAACCAAACTGCCCTAAATTTTGGTGAATTGCATTTAGAGGATGTGGCAGGAAAACCGTTTTGGGACTGTTACTGGTGGACTATTTCCAGGGAAACCCAAGCTCAGTTACAATCCGCCGTTGCTCAAGCGGCTAGCGGTAAGTTTATCCGGTATGAAGTGGATATTTTAGGCGCACAACAACGCATTGCGACAATTGATTTTTCGATTAAACCCATTATTAATGACAATGGCAGTATTGAGTTTTTGATTATCGAAGGTCGAGATATTAGCGATGTCTATAATGAGTTACGTTTACGCAAAGAAGCTGAAGCGGCACTGGTAAAAGCAGAACAAAAGTATCGCTCTATCTTTGAAAACGCCCAAGAAGGAATCTTTCAGATTGCGTTGGATGGCAGTTATCTGAGTGCTAACCCCGCTTTAGCCCACATTTATGGCTACAGTTCCCCCGAAGAATTGATGGCAATTCTGAACAGTATTCAGCATCAACTCTACGTTGACCCCCGTCGGCGTCAGGACTTTATGACAGGGATACAGCAGCATGGTGTTGTGTGCGAGTTTGAGTCGATGATCTGTCGCAAAGATGGCACAATTATTTGGATTAGTGAGAATGCTCGCACTGTATATGATGCGTCGGGAACTCCACTTTATTATCAGGGGTTTGTGGAAGATATTACCTCTCGCAAACAAGCAGAAGCGGAGCGGATCAAGTTCACGAATGAACTGTTCCAACTGAATCAATCCTTTTCCCGCTTTGTCCCCAGTCAATTCTTACAGATTTTAAATAAAGAAAGTGTGGTTGATGTAGAATTAGGTGACCAAGTTCAGCAGGAAATGTCCGTCCTTTTTTCAGATATTCGGGATTTCACCACTCTCTCAGAACGAATGACTCCCCAGGATAATTTCAAATTTATTAACGCCTTTTTAAAGCGGATGGAACCAGCGATTATCGAACATCAAGGCTTTATCGATAAATATATGGGCGATGCGATTATGGCACTCTTTAGCGGGATTGCTGATGATTCGGTTAAAGCCGGAATTGCCATGGTTCAACGGTTATATGAGTATAATCTATGTCGTCTGCAATCCGGGTATACCCCCATCAAAATTGGTATTGGCATTAATACTGGCTGGTTGATGCTGGGTACAGTTGGGGGAAAACACCGAATAGATAGTACGGTGATTAGTGATGATGTGAATTTAGCGGCTCGTTTGGAGGGACTAACGAAACAGTATAAGGTGTCGTTATTAATTTCGGGACAGACGTTAACTCGTTTACATAATCCAACCGAGTATAGTCTCCGGTTTGTGGAGCAGGTTAAGGTTAAGGGTAAGTCAAAAGCAGTAGCGGTGTTTGAAGTGTTTGATGGAGATCCGCTCAAGATTAAGGAGGGCAAGTTAGCTACGATCTCAATATTTGAAGAAGGGTTATTCCTCTACGCCAAGCAAGCCTTTGGTCAAGCAAAACAGCGGTTTGAAGAGGTTTTGAGGATTAATCCCCAAGATACGATCGCGCAAATCTATCTTAACCGTTCCCTGGCGCAACTCCAGCAAAACGGATTTTTTTTGACGATGAGGGATGAGGGATGAAGCTGGAGAGGCTTGTAGAGACGCGCCATGGCGCGTCTGGGGAGCTGGGGAAGAAAGATGGGGGAAATGGGAGAAAAATTAAATTAGAGTTTATCCCTTGCCGTTTGGAGTTGTAAAGGAAGTTGAATTTTGTTCGATTACTTATAATAAAGAGTAGAGAGCAAAATTAATTTGAACTCAGTCAACTGAGAGAAATAAATGCGGAAAACCGTACTTGTCATTTTATTTATTTTAGGGCTAGTATTACCAACCACAATCCGACTAGCTCCAGCGCAAGCGACAACCCCTGATTCCCAAGTGTATACCTGGGGGTTTGTGCGTCCCGGAAGTCAGCAATTAGTGTGTAAGCAGATTACGATTCATCCAGAAAAAGAGGTGGTTTCCCCAACCTCGCACCATAAATCGGTAAAGATGTCCTCTAGATCGACAATTGTTGAGGATCGCTATTGTTCCCATTTAACCAAACCGTTCGCATAGCATCGATTGGTGTAATCGTCGGTGATGTCGAGATGGATCAGTCTACGTCTCTACTCGTGATTCAAATCACAAGCAGAGGATAACCTGACCCTATAGAAAGGGCGACCCGATCCCATTGAGTGGATTGGTGGTGTTAATTGATGCAGGTGGGTCGCCCCTACAATGGATTTATTTGTATGACAGGCTACATTATCTTTCAGAGGCAAAATGCGCGATCGCAAGCCGTTTCGGTCTACTGAATGTAAGAATAGTTTGATAAGCTATCTAGGAAGCTGACCTAGGGTCAGTCCTAAAGTTTTCACGGCTCAAAAATCGGGTTGGCATTGAGAGACACCATGGAATGGCACGGAACAGATGCTCAAAGTTTGGCAATTATCGATCGCGAAATTGGCGCTCATACCTTTTCACCCGCCGAATACGAAATTGTGCGCCGGGTGATTTATGCAACAGCCGACTTTGAGTATCAAAAGCTGATTCGGTTTTCCGAACGTGCGTTACAAGCAGGTGCGGCGGCGCTAGCGGCTCGGACTACGATTGTGGTTGATGTGCCGATGGTACAGGTGGGAATTACGCCTCACATTCAAGAAACCTTTGCCAATCCCGTCTATTGCAGCATGGAAGCCATCACCCGCCCGCAAAAAGAAAAGACGAAGGCGGCTTGGGGAATTCAAACCCTAGCCCGACGTTACCCAGAGGGGATTTTTGTGGTAGGGCAAGCGCAAACGGCGCTAACGGCGTTGGTGGAACTGATTGAAGCCGAAGAAATCCGTCCCGCCTTAGTCATTGGCACACCTTCAGGATTTGTTGAAGTAGATGTTGCCAAATCCCGACTTGAAGATTCCTTGGTGCCTCATATTCGTATCGAAGGGCGCAAAGGTTCATCGGTTGTAGGGGCGGCTATTGTGAATGGACTGGTAGACTTAGCATGGCAGGCATACGGGCAGGATAGTACCAGTGTCAGTTGAATTCTTCGAGGGTATGGGTTGTAGGGGCGGGTTTAGGGAATCACGTTTCACTATTGATGATAACGTTTGTTCAAAACCCGCCCTGACCAATTTTGTAGGGGCGGGTTTAGGGAATCTCTTTTCGCTGTTGATGATAACGTTTGGGCAAAACCCGCCCTAACCAAGTGTGTAGGGGCGGGTTTTACTACTATCGTTTCTTTCCTTACCCAGATAGATGTAACTAAACCCGCCCTGACTAATACAGCTTGGCAGAAATCATGGAACAGCCAAAACCTCCCCTGCTCCCCCAGCTTCCCCAGCTTCCCCTGCTTCCCCAGCTTCCCCCGCTTCCCCAGCTCCCCCAGCTTCCCCATCTCAACGCCGACGACGCCGAGTTTTGACCACACGGTTAGCTGGATAATCATCCTCCTCCGCTTGAGTTAACTGGCGACTAACTTGACTAAACACAGTGCGCTGTACATAAGGATAGTCACTTACCCAGATATTCAAGCGAGGAATATAAATATCACTTTTGTTAGCAATACGGGATAAATCCGGCTGATTCGACATCACCACCATCTGGGCAATTTGACCGGGAACAATACCTTTGTGAGTGCGGCGCAGAGGGACTTGTAGCAGTGTGGTAAATCCGCTCTCGTCACCGACTTCTACATTCAGGCGTCGCTCCCGATTTTCCACAATCACCAACTCGCCCCGATTGTTGACATTTTCTTCAGTCCCAATCAATTCTTCAGTGACGAAGACATCCAAGACTCGACCTTGCCAGAAGCCACTATATTTATAGCGACGTATCTCAATATTACGCCGACTTGCCCAGTAGACAGGACTCCAAAACCAGTACAACCCAGCGATAATACCTAAGAGAAAGAGCAAGGGATCAAACCCATCACCCAAAAGGAATTTTAAGAGCAAGATGACGACAACAGCAACAACCGAAATCAGTAGTCGCTTTAAAAAGTCGGGGAATTTTCCCCAGTAGTAAGCATACTGGGAACTTGTGGCAATTACCGGAATGAGTTGCTCAAAGCTCTGGCGGGTAAGTGGTACTAGCATGGGTTTTAGTCATTGGTCATTTGTTCAGAGAAGAGGGAATAGGGAATAGGGAATAGGGAATTCGTCATTTATTACAATATCTTATCTAATCCGTAGACGAGAGATTTGAGCTGAGTCACTTGGCGAATGGCAAGCAAGACCCCTGGCATATAGCAAGAGCGATCGCTGGTATCATGACGTAGGGTGTAGATTTGACCGGTAGCACCAAAGATGACTTCTTGGTGAGCGATTAAACCGGGTAAGCGAACACTGTGAATGCGAATGTTGTCATTGGCGACACTTCCCCTCGCCCCCGCCAGTTTTTCGGTTTCTTCTACCTTAGCGGGATTATAGGTTTTGCCGAGTCCGGCTAATTGTTGAGCGGTTTGAATCGCTGTACCGCTTGGGGCGTCGGCTTTTTGATTGTGGTGGAGTTCGATAATTTCAACGTGGTCAAAGTAGTGGGAGGCTTGGATGGCGGCTTGTTGCAATAAGACCATGCCAATGGAAAAATTGGGAATAATTAAAGCACCTGTGCTGGCTTTTTCGGCAAATTCGCCTAAGTCTTTGATTTGATCACTGCTGAGTCCCGTCGTACCGACAACTGGACGAACCCCATAGGCGATCGCGGTACGAACATTCTCATAAACGCTGTCAGGGTGGGTAAAATCCACCATCACCCCTTGCACCTTCTCCTGAGTTGCCATGACGAGTGTGGCTTGCAGGTCATTCAGAATCGGAATTTCCAATTCACCACAACCTGCGACTTCGCCAACATCTTGACCCATATAGTTCGGGTTATGATCAACGGCACCAATCAAGGTCATATCATCGGCTTGACTGACCGCCTTAATCACTTCACGACCCATTTTACCCGCCGCACCGTTGACAACCACGGGGATGGGAGATGCATTTGTCATGGTTTTGCTTTATCCTTGAGACTCGTCAAGGGAATTTTAGCTTTTTTTGGCGATAGGCGGCGTTGTAGAACACAATGGTATGGGTACGGCAATGCCGTGCCCCTACAGGTATTGCCGTGCTTTATGTCCAAATCTTTATCCATTATCGGCTGGCGGGAACGAGTCGCCTTGCCGGATCTAGGAATTGCCCAGATCAAAGCTAAAATTGACACCGGGGCGCGTTCCTCCGCCTTACACGCCTTTGATGTCGAAACTTTCTCGCGGGATGACAAAACCATGGTTCGGTTCAAAGTCCATCCCTATCAACGGGATACCCATCGCACCGTCTGTGCTGAAGCGGAACTGATTGACCAACGACAGGTTCGCAATTCTGGGGGTCACGCCCAGTTACGACCCGTGATCCAAACTATGGTAGAACTAAACGGGGAGCGCTGGTTGATTGAACTTACCCTGACGAACCGAGATGTCATGGGATTCCGGATGCTGTTAGGGCGTCAAGCCGTTCGCAAACGCTTTTTAGTCGATGCGGGTCGGTCTTTTGTCCAAAGTTCAACCAGGAAGCGCACAATTAAGCAAATGATTCAATAGTCCTTTTATGAAAATAGCTATCTTGTCCCAAGATGCTTCGCTATATTCCACGCGACGCCTCAAGGAAGCGGGGGAAGCGCGGGGTCATGATATGCGGGTGATTAATTACCTGCGTTGTTATATGAATATTACGTCTCATAAGCCCAAAGTGGTGTATCAGGGGAAAGTCTTGGAAGAGTTGGATGCGATTATTCCTCGCATCGGTGCGTCTAAGACGTTTTATGGGACGGCTGTGGTGCGCCAATTTGAAGTGATGGGGGTGTTCGTGGCGAATGAATCCCAAGCCATTTCTCGTTCCCGCGATAAGTTACGCTGTCTTCAGATTCTTTCCCGTGAAGGTGTGGGACTTCCGGTGACAGGGTTTGCTCATTCCACTCAAGATATTGATGGGTTAATTGACATTGTGGGCGGTGCGCCTCTGGTGATTAAATTGCTAGAAGGGACTCAAGGGATTGGGGTGGTTTTGGCGGAAACTCATCAAGCGGCGAAGTCGGTGATTGAAGCGTTTCGCGGTTTAGATGCCAATATTTTGGTGCAGGAGTTTATTAAAGAAGCGGGGGGTATGGATATTCGCTGCTTTGTGATTGATAACAAAGTGGTGGCGTCGATGAAGCGACAAGGCGCACCGGGGGAATTCCGTTCCAATCTGCATCGGGGTGGTAATGCTGAACAAATTAAGTTAACTCCAGAGGAACGTAGTACGGCGGTACGGGCGGCGAAAGCGATGGGATTAAGAGTGGCGGGTGTGGATTTGTTGCGATCTAATCATGGTCCGGTGGTGATGGAAGTTAACTCGTCTCCGGGTTTAGAAGGGATTGAAAATGCGACGGGGGTGGATGTGGCGGGGAAAATTATTGAGTTTTTGCAGAAAAATGCAGCATCCGGAAAAACGCGCGATCGCATTCAGTATTAATGGGTCTTATGTCATTGGTCATTTGTCCTTTGTTTGTTGTATGCAAAAGTTAGTCGGGGCGCGTTTAGTTACTTATGGGTGAGGGAAGCAATGATAATCGTGAAACCTCCGCCTACATTTGGAAAGGGCGGGTTTTGTGCAAACGTATATCATCAATAGCGAAACGTAAGTCCCTAAACCCGCCCCTACGAACTCGGTTACCTCAAACGCAGTGAAGGGTCAAAATTAAAAACTCAACTGTGAATCATGAAACTATAACAATTGGTGGAATTAGTATTGCGCCCGGAGAACGAAAGCGCACAGAAATTCCGGTCGCCCGTCTACCAACGCAAACGCTGCTTTCATTACCAATTACTGTGATTAATGGTGTGGAGGCGGGTCCACGACTGTGGATGAGTGCGGCGATTCATGGCGATGAAATTAATGGGGTGGACATTATTCGCCAAGTCTTAGAACGGATTAATCCATCTCAGCTTCATGGTGTCCTGATTGCGGTGCCAATTGTTAATGTTTTTGGCTTTATTGAACAATCCCGTTATTTGCCCGATCGCAGAGATTTAAATCGTTCGTTTCCTGGTTCCTCTCGTGGTTCTTTAGCCTCTCGGTTGGCGGACTTGTTTATGACAGAAATAGTGAGTCGCTGTACCCATGGGATTGATTTGCACACGGCGGCTCAACATCGCACGAATTTACCGCAAATCCGGGCGAATTTAGATGATCCAGAAACCTATTATTGTGCTAAAGCGTTTGCTGCACCCCTGCTGATGCATTCAACGGTGCGGGATGGATCATTGCGCCAAGCCGCGACGAAGCGAGGTATCCCAATCCTCTTGTATGAGGGGGGTGAGGCGTTGCGATTTGACCCGGATGCGATCGCAATCGGTGTCGAAGGTATTCTACGAATGATGGTGGGGTTAAAGATGATTGAGTTGACGTTCCCGGAATCGTTGCACCCATCACTAGAAGTTAAGCAAAGTAAGTGGGTACGAGCGCCCCGTAGCGGGATTTTGCGCCTTACTGTTAAATTGGGTCAGCGCGTTGACAAAAAGCAAGTTTTGTGTATTATCTCTGACGCCTTTGGTGAGAATAGCATTAAAGCGTATGCGCCCTTTGATGGCTTAGTTATTGGTCACACGCAGAATCCATTGGTGAATCAGGGCGATGGGATTTTGCATTTAGCGGTTTTGAGTGATTAGGGAACAGGGAACAGGCAATAGGCAATAGGCAATAAAAGATTACACAACTCATTTAAAAACCGTTACATTATAATAAACTGTTTTAGCGTTTTTTAGTAGGGTGGGCATTGCCCACCAGCCTTAAGTCAGTGACATTCATCTTATGTCTTGTGTCATCTGTCTTATGTAAGAGTTTGAGAAATATTTACAGCGTTTAATAGGGTTGAGTTTATTTCCACCAACCGACAAGATTACATAAGTTAGCGTTTTTTAGAGTTTTGTTGCTGAAGGAAAAATAAAAAAGAACACTGGGATAGAATGCAGTCTGTTTGTAACAAACAATTAACCTGATGAAATCTGCTCAGTGGTGCAAAATCTGCCTGTTGACTCTCTTAGCTGGAACGGTAAGACTGGTAACAGCTACTCCAGTGTTGGCTCAACCGATTACCCCAGCCGATGACGGTACGGGTACAACTGTCACCCAAGATGGCAACCAATTTGATATTCAAGGTGGCAGTTTGTCGAGTGATGGGACGAATTTATTCCACAGTCTTCAAGAGTTTGGCATTAATTCAGAGCAAATTGCTAATTTTTTGGCAACTCCAGATTTGAGAAATATTCTGGGACGAGTGATTGGCGAAAATCCTTCCATTATTGATGGATTGATTCAGGTGACAGGGGGAACAGCCAATTTATATTTAATGAATCCGGCGGGAATTGTTTTTGGGGCGAATGCTCAACTCAATGTCCCGGCTGATTTTACGGCAACGACGGCGACAGGAATTGGATTTGGCAATAACTGGTTTAATGCATTGGGCGATAATAATTATCAGGACTTGGTCGGAGAACCCAGTCAATTTGCCTTTGATTTATCTCAAGGGGGAATCATTATTAATGCGGGTGAATTGGCGGTTGAACCCGGACGGGATTTAGCACTACTGGGTGGACAAGTGGTGAATACAGGAACGCTGACGTCATCCGGGGGAAGGATTACAATTGCGGCTGTGCCGAATTCTCGTTTGGTGAAAATCTCCCAATCGGGACAAGTGTTAAGTTTTGAGGTGGAGTTACCGAGGAGTAATGGGGGTTTAGCGTTACCGACAAACCCTCTGGATTTAGCGACGTTGTTAACAGGTTCGGGTAATACGGTGGAAACTGGGGTTGAGGTAACGGCATCGGGAGAGATACAGACGGATTCTGGGGGAATTATACCAAGTCAGGTTGGGGTTGCGATCGCGTCAGGGACAGTTGAGTCGGGTACAGGTCATATTTCAATCCTAGGGATTGGCGGAACTGAAGAAAATACTACCTCGGGTATTTCTGGTATCCACATTATTGATGGTAGCCGTTTAGAAGCAATTGGACAAGGAACAATTACCTTAAACGGTACAGGAGGAAACGGCGGGAATTTTAGCCCAGATATTCTAGGAAATTGGGGCATATCGATTAATAACGCGACGGTGTCTTCCCAAGATGGCATCATTCATCTCATCGGCACTGGGGGTTCTGGGGATAATGGTTTACATTATGGAGTTTCTATTGGTAATCAGGGAGGAAGTGTCCAGTCAACAGGAACAGGAACAATTATTGTTGAGGGGACTGGAGGGAATGGAGGAGAAGGGACGTTGCATGGGAGTCAAGGAATCAAACTTGATTTAGGTGGTTTAGTTAGTACCAGAGATGGGGATATTCAGTTTATTGGTGAGGGGGGAACTGAACCCGATCAATTTAATCATGGGGTTGAACTATTTCGGGGTTCTACTGTTGAGGTAACCGGAAAGGGTAATATTACGATTGAGGGAATTGCTGGCGCGGGAATAACGGAAAATCACGGAATTAGGATTCAGGAAATAGATCCTAACCAGAGTAATCCTTCTCGAATTACGGCGAGAGATGGTGCGATTACTCTAATTGGTGTGGGTAAGGGAACAGGAGACAATAACTATGGCATTGATTTAAGAGGGGGTGGTGTGGAGACAACCGCAGACGGAACTCTCACCCTAGAGGGAATCGGTGCTAATGGTGCAGCAGGGATTAATGTGCAAGATGGTTTTATTCAAGCCAGCGGAACAGGAGAGAGTACAACAACCTTGATTGCTGATGAAATTCGGGTCGTTGATACTCCCAATATCCCGCAAACGCCACAAGTCCAAGGCACAGGAACGGTGGTGTTATCTCCCCTTGACCCGACTGTAAATATAACAATTGGGGATACAACCAATAGTAATAGTAATATCTGGAACCTGGATACTGATAAACTGAATCTCTTCCAAGATGGATTTGAGCAACTTGTGATTGGTGGGGAAGATAATCAGGGTACAATTATGTTGGCAGATGACATCACCTTTAAGGTTCCCGTAATTTTGCGATCGCCTTTTGGTTCAGGGGCAATTGATACCACAGGTTTCACGATAACGGGTACTCAGGATGCCACGATTACACTACAAGGAAATCAACGCATCACGACAGGTACAATTATTAATCCCGGTCGGGCAATTACTCTCACCAGTAACGGGTCGATTGATACTCGTAGCGGCATCCTCGATAGTCATGCTCAAAACAGCAATGGGGGAGCGATTACGCTAACCGCCGTTCGGGATATTATGACAGGAGAAATTAATACCAGTTCGGGTGGAAATGGTCAAGGCGCAACTATTACTTTAACCAGTCGTGATGGAGAAATTACCACGAATAATCTCAACAGTTCTGGATTCAGTGGCGGTGATATTTTAGTTGAGGCAGCGACAGCAATTACAACCGGAACAATTAATAGTAGCGGTATCCAAAATGATGGGGGAAATGTTACGTTAGATCCCATTGGTGATATCCAAGTGACCTTGATCAACGCCCAAGGCGGAAATAATGGTCAAGGCGGTCAAGTTGATATCACTGCTGGTCAATTTTTCCGGGCTACGGGAACATTTGTTGACCAGAATGGGATTAGCGCCAGCATCTCTACGGCTGGGGGATTGGGTGGAGATTCTATCACGTTGAGACATGGTGGAAATGGTTTTACTCCCTTCATCGTGGGTGATGGGACAACCAATGGCACCAGGGGAACGATTACCAGTGGCGATTTCACTATTGCCCCCACTCAATCCTTTCTGTTTACTCAGAAGGTGGGCAATATTCAAATTATCAGCGTTGATTCTCCACCGATTCCGGATACAGATGAAACCAATCCTCCTATCAATCCTGTTAATTTACTTAAACCTCTGACTGAACCCACTTTACCTCCCAACAAAGACGAACCGCCGGAAATCGAAATTGACACCCAGGTTGCTAAATGGGAGGAATCGTTAACCCGTGACTATGAGACCTATTTAGGACTCCAAGATACTACCATTTTGACTCTGGCAGATGCCCGGGCAACTTTACATCGTATCGAACAAGCTACAGGGGCTAAACCTGCACTTATCTACGCCGTTTTTGTACCCACCACAGTAGCGCCCCAAACTCGCAGTCAAGACAGTCAATCTTCAGCCAAGGAGTCTCCCTCACGAGATAGTGATCAACTCCAAATTATCCTCGTCACCGCCAATGGGGAACTCATACGCCACTCGATACCGGGTGCAACCCGCGAAAAAGTAATGGATACCGCTAACAAATTGCGCCGCGCTGTTACTGATACTCACATTCCTCGTCCCTATCAACGTTATGCCCAACAGTTGTATCAGTGGTTAATTGCCCCCTTAGAAACAGAATTAAAGACGCAAGAGATTAATAATCTAGCCTTCATTATGGATCAGGGATTGCGTTCCTTACCTCTGGCTGTTTTGCATGATGGGGATAAATTTATAATTGAACAATATAGTATCGGTTTCATGCCTAGTCTTTCGCTCACTGATACCCGCTATCGAGATGTGAGAGATGTGCAGGTTTTAGCTATGGGTGCGTCTCAATTTACGGATCAAAACCCCTTACCGGCTGTCCCGACTGAATTATCCGCGATCGCGACTCAATTATGGCAGGGTAAATCCTTCTTGAATGAAGACTTTACCGCCGCTAATTTGAAAACAGCGAGGGCATCTCAACCCTTTGGAATTATCCATTTAGCCACCCACGGTGAATTTAAATCGGGTCAACCCAGTTCTTCTTATATTCAGTTTTGGGATCGTAAACTCAAACTGAGTGACATCCGCCAATTGGGATTACATGATCCCACTGTGGAACTGATGGTATTAAGTGCCTGTCGGACGGCTTTAGGAGACGCAGAAGCGGAGTTAGGATTTACTGGGTTAGCGGTACAAGCTGGGGTTAAATCTGCCCTAGGAAGTTTATGGTATGTGAGTGATGAAGGCACGTTAGGGTTAATGACAGGTTTTTATGAACAACTACAGCAATCACCTCTGAAAGCGGAAGCATTACGACAGGCACAATTAGCCATGATTCGCGGACAAGTGCGATTAGAAGAGGGTTATTTAGTTACGCCAAATCGTCGGATTGCCTTACCGCCAGAATTAGCGAATTTGCCAGCAAAGGAACTCACTCATCCTTATTATTGGAGTGCGTTTACTTTAGTTGGAAGTCCGTGGTAATAAAGTTTTGAACCACCGCTAAGCTCTATTGCTGTCCAATATTAGGGCAAATCAAACTAACAATTTAGCACACTAAGTATAGCAACCGCCATAGCGGTTAGGACACATCATTTATGTAGAGACGCGCCATGGCGCGTCTCTACAATGGTGCTATTGCCTATTGCCTATTGCCTATTCCCTGGCGCGTAGCGCTATAACTGCTCTCGACTCGCCCTGCTCGCCCTGCCAAATGTGATAGTTTCCGATAATTAATTATACGCAATTTAGGGTTACATAGAGAAAATTAACGGTTTATTTTTAGGCAATGGTTTATGTCGATTTTCCTTGCTTTTTCTGATACCTGATGCAGGGCGACCCGATAAAATTTATAGGTCAATTGTGTTCATTTTTGCAGCGGGTCGCCCCTACCATTCAATAAACGCTTACCTGACAAGGGATTGAGCGATTTAAATTTTTCTTGATATGTCCTAACCTTAATGCGTAGTGCTATACATAAGACGAATGACGATTACTCCTCTGGATTAGTAATCAACCGAGTGCCACGATTACGGGTGAAATAACTCCATGCCCATTGCACCATGACGATGATTTTATTATCAAATTCAATTAGGAAAAAGATATGTACAAAAATCCAAGTTAACCACGCCCGACGTTGATCAGGATCAGCTTCTTTTTCTGCGGCTTCAAATGCCGATAAAAGTCCACCAAACCCACCACCTATAATTACTACATGTTTAGGGGATTGATTATCAATTGCGGCATTAACTATTAGTTACCGTTCCTAACTCAGTTGGCAAAATTATAGGTAGTCATTTGTTCGGGGTAAGACGTTGAACCCGTTTTAACGGGTTTAAGCTTTTAGCCAAGAACTTGAGTTCTTGGCTCTCTCTTCAATGCCAAGGTTAATCCATCAGCAATCGGGACTAAACTTAAAATAACCTGTTCATCTTGACTAATGGCTTGGTTAAATGCTCTAATCGCGGCGGTATTTTTATCTTGCATCTGAGAATCAGCAACTCGTCCCCCCCAAAGGACATTATCAATAGCAATTAAACCCCCCGGACGAATTAATTGCAGCGATCGCTCATAGTATGCCAGATAATTTACTTTATCGGCATCGATAAACGCAAAATCAAACGTTTCTGCTTGCCCTGCTGCCAATAATTCATCCAAAGTCTCCAAAGCAGGTGCTAATCGCAAATCTATTTTATCCGAGACTCCGGCGGCATCCCAGTAACGGCGGGCAATGGCGGTATAGTCTTCACTCACATCACAGGCGACAATCTTGCCATCCTTGGGTAAGGCTAAGGCGACGGCTAAAGCACTGTAGCCTGTAAATACGCCAATTTCTAAGGTTTTCATCGCCCCCATAAGCTGAACCAAGAATGCCATAAACTGCCCTTGTTCCGGGGCGATTTGCATGGCGCTATCTGGATGGGTGGCGGTTTCTTGCCGTAATTTTTGTAGGATATCGGGTTCTCGCAAGGACACCGATAATAAATATTTATACAGTGGAGTATCTAAACCGAGGGTTTTATTAGACATAGGCAATAGGGAACAGGGAATAGGGAGCTGGGTTCGTAGTAGGCACGAAGCGTGCCAGAAGCGCTTAAGCGCTTACTACAAACTCTAAAGTCAGTGACATTCGACTTAAGGGCGTAGCCGCGATCGCAGGATGCAGATATTGATATCTATCCGATCTAACTCTATCCTGTTGACCTTTTAGCACATTTTCCAATACGTGCCAATCTACCTAAGGGTCAAGTCAGGGCGGGTTTAGTTATATTGGGGTGAGATGAACCCCGCCCCTACACCCTAGTGGAGCTAGGCAAAAATACTTGAGCAGCTTCGTAGATACGATGAAGCAGGGGGAGCAGAGGGAGCAGGGGAAGCGGGGGGAGATATTAGCTGTTCAGTTATTTCTGCCTTCTTGCACTAGCCACTTTAGCGAGAAATGGAACCACAAACCTACGCCCAACTTCAACAACGAAACCAATTCTTAGAGAGTATTTATCAAAGTGTTGCTCATCCTATCACGGTAATTGATGTTTTACCCTCTGGTGAATTTCGTTTCGTGGAGATAAATCTGGCATCTGAACGATGGATGGGAAAACGTTTAGAGGAAGTAAAAGACAAATCCCCGGAACAGATTTTTCCGGCGGCTGAAGCAACCGCTATCGTGGATAACTATACCCGATGCGTTCAGGAGAGACGTGCGATTGTCTATGAAACTTATTGTCAATCTCAGGATAGTTGGTGGTTAACCACGCTCACACCTTTGTATAATCAAGAGTCGCGGATTTATCGGCTAATTAGTAGTAGTCTGAATATTACTGAACGCAGAAAAAAAGAAGTTAATCCATCTCACTTCTTCAACAAGATATTGATATCTAACCTGAATCAGCGCACCCTTGATTTACGTCACACGAGTCAAAAACTGGTTCAAGAAATTCAATATTGTCAGCACGTCAACCGTAAACTCAAAGAAAGTGAACAGAACTTGCGCCAAATTGCGGAAACCCTTCGGGAAGTCTTATTTATCCGCACTGTTAATCAGATGATTTATGTTAGTCCAGCTTACGAAAAAATCTGGGGACTCTCTTGTGACTCTCTCTATCAACAGCCAGAATCTTGGCAAGATGTGATTCATCCAGACGATCGCGATCGCGTGATTACCGAATGGCAAACTCATGTCTGGGACAAACCCTTTGAGCAAGAATATCGGATTATCCAACCCAATGGTGAACAGCGTTGGATTTGGGCGCGTACTTTGCCAATTATCGATGACTTTGGACAAGTTAACCGCAATGTGGGAATTGCTGAAGATATCACCGATCGCAAGCAAGTTGAGGAACGTTTACGTCAAAGCCAAGCCAAACTTGCTGAAGCAGAAGAACTAGCTCATCTGGGTCATTGGCATTATGATATAACGACTCATAAAATTACTTGGTCAGCCGAAACATTCCGGATTTTTGGTCGAGATCCGGATCACGGTGAACCAACTTATGCACAACTGGTACACCAGATTACTCATCCCGATGACCGCAAATATTTTACTCAAACCGTTGCCCATAGTATCCAACATAAACAACCCTATAAATTAGACTATCGACTGATTCGTCCCAATGGTTCGATTCGCCACATTTTCGCTAAAGGGAAACCGATTTTAAACTCAGACAACCAGATAATTGGTGTATTTGGGACAATTCTCGATATCACAAATCTCAAGCAAACTGAAGCCGCATTGCGCCAGAGTGAAGAAACCTTCCGTCAGTTTGCAGAGAATATTCAAGATGTTTTCTGGATGACAAATGTAGAGAAAACCAAAAATATTTATATTAGTCCGGCTTACGAAACAATTTGGGGTCAACCCTGTGCTTCTTGGTATACTGATTGCCTATCTTGGTTGGATACAATTCACCCCGATGATCGCGATCGCATCCGCAGCGCTATCCACAAAGAGGTATTAGGCGAGTATGATGAAGAATATCGAATACTACGACCCGATGGAGAAATGCGTTGGATTCGCGATCGCGCTTTTCCCATCTACAATGAACAAGGTGAAATGTACCGCATTGCTGGAATTGCTCAGGATATCACCGAGCGTAAACAAACAGAACTTGCCTTACAAAAAAGTGAGCAACGATTCCGGCAAATTTTTGATCATGCTCCCATTGGTATGTCCCTGATCAACTTTCATACCCATCAGTTTATTCAAGTCAATCCGGCTTATTATCAGACACTGGGATATTCGGAGTCAGAAATCATGTCGCTTACCTTTGACGATTTTACCCATCCTGATGATCTAGGGCATGATTTACAGTACATGGAACAAATCTATCAGGGGGAAATTGATAGTTTCCGGATGCCGAAACGCTATTTTAAAAAGAATGGTGAGATTGTCTGGGCAAATCTAACCGTTGCGGTGCTGCGCGACTTGATTGGCGAACCTGTATTTTGTGTTGCCATGATCGAAGATATTACTCACCAGCAACAGTTACAAGATGAATTAACCCAAAGTGAACACCGAATCCAAACCTCGCTGGATAATATATTAGATTGCTTTGGGTTGTATAAACCTATTCGCGATGATTCGGGTCAAATTATTGATTTTGTCATTGAGTATGTCAATGATGCTACTAATCAGTATCACTGTTTTACTCAACCCGTACAAAGAGGTCAACGAATCTACTCGATTTTGCCCCCGGCTTATCAAGATGAGTTATTCAATGCCTACTGTCAAGTTTTGGAAACGGGTCAACCCTTGCTTAAAGAATTACTTTTCTATGATGATTTATCCCATCCACAAAATTTGAGACAAGCCTTTGATATTCGTGCTGTTCGTTTCGATGATGGGTTAGCCGTAACCTGGCGCGATATTACCCAACGCCAGCAAGCAGAAGCTCAAATTAAAGCGTCCTTAATTGAAAAAGAAACCTTGCTCAAAGAAATTCACCATCGGGTCAAGAATAATCTGCAAATTATATCCAGCTTGCTGCGTTTACAGGCAAGAAAACTGAAAACACCCGAAATATTAGACCTTTTGCAAGAAAGTCAAAATCGAGTGCAAGCAATGGCACTGATTCACGAAAAACTGTATCAGTCTGAACATTTATCTAAGATTAACTTTGGTACTTATATCAAAAGTCTGGTTTACTCTCTCTCTCGCTGCTATGGAGCAAGGCAAAAAGGAATTACCTTTAATCTGACAATTGCTCCCGTTTCGCTGTCGATTGATACCGCTATTCCTTGTGGATTAATTATTAATGAATTAGTATCCAATTCCTTAAAATATGCCTTTACCGACTCCCGCAATGGTGAGATTGGCATCACTCTCCAAACGAGAGGAGGAACTAATGAAGGCGAAGGGGAGGATCAGGGAGATAGGGGGAATGTCGCTGACTTAAGCTGGGTTCGTAGTAGGCACTTTAGTGCCATAAGCGCTGAAGCGCTGACTACAAACTCTAAAGTCAGTGCCATTGGAGATGGGGAAGATGGGGAAAACAACTTAACAAACGCCACTTCAGACTCTCTATCCTCTGTTCTCCAAGAACAATTATGCTTGACTATCGGTGATAATGGCATTGGTTTCCCAGAGGACGTGGATTTTAGGCAAACCTCGTCTCTAGGCTTACAGCTTGTGTGTCGGTTGGCTAAGCAACTCAACGGTGAGATAACACTCGATCGCAATCAGGGAACTCTGTTTATAATTATCTTTAACAGGAGTTGCTAATCCTTCCAGACAACATTGAACTCGCCTGACTTGCTCTAGGCTAGGTATCTTGTCATACATTGGTTATGTTTTGTTATTCATTAAGAGCATTCTATGGAATATAGCCATAACGATATAAAATTGTCTAGGGCGTTCAAGTTTGAGCTAACCGAACCAACTCTCTATTAGCAAGGAAGCCATCATCATGATCTCCAATGCCAAGCTGCTGATTGTAGAAGACGAAGAAATCGTGGCTTTTGATATTGAAACCACACTGCGGACACTAGGGTATGACGTTGTGGGGATAGCGACGACGGGAGAAGAGGCGATCGCCACGGCGACTCAAACTAAACCTGACTTAGTTCTCATGGATATTCGACTCCCCGGAAAACTGGATGGAGTTAAAGCGGCTGAGGAGATTAGTCAACGTCTAAATATTCCCGTCGTTTATCTGACTGCCCATGCAGATAAATCTACCTTAAAGCGAGCTAAAATAACCGCCCCCTTTGGTTATATTCTCAAACCCTTCCAAGAAGACGAACTGCAAACCACGATTGAAATTGCCCTCTCGCGCCATCAATCTGAAGAACGGCTGCGGTTAGCCTTAGCTAAAGAAAAAGAATTAAACCAACTGAAAACTCAGTTTATCGCCATCACCTCCCATGAATTCCGCACCCCCCTCACCACAATTAGTTCCTCAAATGATCTGCTCGAACGCTATTGTCGAGATACCATGGATGCCAAAAAAGAAAAGCATTTGCGGCAAATTAAACTATCTGTGAACCAGATGATCCAGTTGTTAGATGACGTTTTACTGATTGGTAGAGCCGAATCCGGAAAAGTTGAACTTCAACTTATTCCTATCGATTTAGTTAAATTTTGTCATAACTTAGTCGAAGAAATCCAGACCAATGCTGGGGATAAGTACCAAATTATTTTTACGCATCAAGGTGAATTCACCGAGACTTGTCTGGATATTAATCTATTGCGCCCTATCCTCTCTAATTTACTAGCAAATGCGGTAAAATACTCCCCGCAAGGTGGCGTCGTCACGTTTCATTTATTCAGTAACGATACAACGATTACGTTCCAGATTAAAGACAGTGGAATTGGCATTCCTCCAGAGGCACAAAAGTACCTGTTTGAATCCTTCCATCGTGCCAGCAATGTTGGCAAAATTAAAGGAACAGGCTTAGGACTTTCCATCGTCAAGCGCTGCGTGGATATCCATGGCGGTGAAATTAGCGTAGACAGTGAAGTTAATGTCGGCACAACCTTTACCGTTAAATTACCCTTGACATAGTTTTGATGATTGATGGTTGATGGTTGACCCATACCTTTGATGAAGGTGTCTGTGTAGGGGCGGGTTTCACTATTATCGTTTTTCACTTCACCCAGATGTAACTAAACCCGCCCAGACCGCACAACCTTTACCGTGACATCACCGTTGAAAGTGTTGATGGTTGATAGTTGACCCATACCTTTGATGAAGGTGTCTGTGTAGGGGCGGGTTTCACTATTATCGTTTTTCACCTCACCCAGATGTAACTAAACCCGCCCAGACCGCACAACCTTTACCGTGACATCACCGTTGAAATAGGGTTGATTGTTGCGTTTTGACCAGAAAATTGATAGGTTAATTTTAGGCAATGGTTCATGTCGATTTTCCTGGGTTTTTCTGATACCTGATGCAGGGCGACCCGGTAAATTTTATCGGTCAATTGTGTTCATTTTGCAGCGACTCCCAAGCCAGCCCTCACCCCCAGCCCCTCTCCCAAGCTTGGGAGAGGGGAGCAAGAGAATCCGATTTATCGCACTACGGGCATAGGTTAGGACATTCCCCTATTGCCTATTGCCTATTGCCTATTGCCTTTTTACCCAATTTTATTGTCCTAACCTCAATGCGTATTGCTATAACCAATGACCAATTATTTCACACAATTAAGCATTCGCACCGTCGCCGCCGCCGCATAATTCCGTTGGGCTTGGCTATTGGGAGAAAAAGCACTCCCCCTTTCATTCAATGGAGACGCCACTCGACAATAAGCCGACATTTGGGTAATCAGCGCATCTGCCCAATGACCCTGAATATCGCTAAACTGTAAAGCAGACTGATTGCCTGTCAGCGTCGGTTGTTGACCTTGAAGGGTTAAGGCAAACTCCGCCGCCCGTCGTTCCATTGCCATCAGTTCAGCGCGAGTTACGGGTTGGGTGGGTCGAAATTTGCCATCCGCATAACCACTGATGATATTATTCTCCCGCGCCCATTGAATTTTCGCCGCACTCCATCGGGAGGGATTAACATCAGGATAAGGGGCAAAGGTAACTTGATTAGGCAGTTCTAGATTGGCGTTGGGAAGTTGATTCAGGGCTTCAAAAATAATCGAAACCAATTGTTCACGAGTTAAAGCCGCTTGGGGTCTGAATGTGTTATCTTCTCTGAATCCAGCAATAAATCCCATTGCCACAGCTTGCTGAATTTCATTGGCATAAATGTCATTGGCAACATCGGGAAAGGTTACGACTGGATTGCCAGTTCCTGAACCTGTGCCTGGGTTAGCACCTGGATTAGACCCCGTACCGGAACCTGTGCCTGGGTTAGAACCTGTACCAGAACCGCCACCTGTACCAATACTGCTTAAAGGTTGACTATTTGCCAGATAAATATGACCCAATGGTCTACCTTGATAGGAACGTCGGGCAAAGTCCCAACCGGGTTCTAAGACTATCTTGACAAATCCATTGGCTAACCCTTGGGTTCTACCCACTATAACCTCTGGGGCGCTGCGATCGCGGCTATTGGTTCCTATCAGTACCAATTCACCATTGCGTTCAACAATTCTGAGTAAATAATCTAAGCCCAAATCTTCACCCGCCATGCGGATGGAATACCCATTACTATCGGTGCTACGTCCGCAAATCCCACTAAAGTCAAAGTTCAATAATAGCGGATCAACGATAACCGGATTACTGCCACTTTCACTCCAACACTGCCGCGCATTGCTTTTTTGTTCAATAATCAGCAGTTGATGGGAACTCTCGCCAAAAGGTGCAGCCACGGCAATAAATTTATTTTGATCAACCGGAATTTGCTCAAATGTCGCCGCCACTGATTTATTCGCGATTAGGCTAGATAGGGCGATTGTGGCTAGGGTGGCTACTTGTGTAAAAAATGCACGCTTTCTCATCTTGTCCGCTTCAATCCTTTAATTGTGTAGTTCTTCAACAACTTTCCTCTGTACAAAGTCTGTGATCACTCTCGTGTATAAAAGTTTCCCAGATTCCTCGGTACTTAGCGTGTATTTAATATCTCGTAACAATCAACCGGATCAGGTGTACCCCTGTGAAACAAAAGAAAGTATCACAAGCTGAACCCCTGTCCCTGGAACCCTTACCCATGATCGGGGAAAACGTTTCACACTTACAGGTCACAGGATATGTTATTTAACTTTATCGGATGGAGTGGCGCATTGGGAATCATTACCCTGCTGATATTTGGCATCCTGCAATGGTTGCATATCAGCGCTGGACATTTTCTGGATTGGGTGATTGGAGTTGCCAGCTTTTGGTGGCTGTTGGTGGTTGTGACAGTTCCCTGGAATGTCCACTTTGAAGCCAAGTCGGTTTTGGCAGATGCGGCGCAATCGGCGGAAAAGGGAATAGAGATTGACGCCAAACAGGTTAATTATGCTCAAGTTGTGGCAACGCGATCGCTCTGGGTGGCGATAGCTTTACATATTCTATCTGCGATTGGGCTTTACACGCTAGCGGCTACGGGAATTAGTGCAGTGGGTTACATTAGTTCGGGTGCAGCATTGTTGTTAACCGCCTTACGCCCAGCCATCCGACTCTATGAATATTTAGCCGCCCGTTTAGCGATGATTCGCCGGGAGTTTAAGTATCCGCGTGAGGATGTGTACCAATTGCGCGATCGCGTCTCAAATTTAGAACAGGATATCAGACAGATCCAACCCCAACTCGATCCCGAAAATGAGCAGTCTTGGGTAGCGATACAGAATCGTAACTGGGAAGAAAGCCGCAAAGATATCGCCCGACTCCGCGCTTCTTTTGATCAACTCGAAGCCCAGAATGAGGCTGAACACAGGCGTTTAGCCCGGGAAGCCCAACAAGCGATCGCCCAATTAACTACAGATAGTCAATTCCTGGATCACGTTCGCGAAATTATCCGCTTTTTCAAGACAGCATAATTCGTCATTCGTCATTCGTTATTTGGTTCAAATCGAAACAAAAAGAGGGCGGGTTTTGTTGATCAGTTGTGGGTACGCCCGTTCAGTAAACGGCTAAACCCGCCCCTACAATCCAAATTAGAAATCCGAGAATCTGATCAACTGGGGGTAACGGATAATCAGTTAGCGCAATTGTTACCGTTTGTCCCTCCAGAAACAAAAAGAGGGCGGGTTTTGTTGATAAGTTATTGGTACACCCGTCAATTAAACGGCTAAACCCGCCCCTACAATTAACCGTCTCTAACCATCCAAATTAGAAATCCGAGAATCTGATCAACTGGGGGTAACGGATAATCAGTTAGCGCGATCGTTACCGTTTGTCCCTCCAGAAACAAAAAGAGGGCGGGTTTTGTTGATCAGTTATGGGTACACCCGTCAATTAAACGGCTAAACCCGCCCCTACAATTAACCGTCTCTAACCATCCAAATTAGAAATCCGAGAATCTGATCAACTGGGGGTAACGGATAATCAGTTAGCGCGATCGTTACCGTTTGTCCCTCCAGCTTCAGAAACCGCCACTGTGTACCACTGGTTACACAGCCATACACCGTCGTAATCGAACGTTCCGCCGCCGCATTAAATCGCTGCGCCGCCACCATTTCCGCCACACATTGACCTAATCCCGTGCGAATATCTGCCTTCTTTGCTTCCGTTAATAGAACCACTGGGGCTTGAATAAATAGTTGCTCAACCGAACGAGACAAAATAAAATCACAGATCCCATTTAAACCGACCGAGGGATCGACATCAAATTCTTCTCCTGAAAACAAGCTAACTTGAGAAGATAAAAGGCGTTTGACTTCCCAGAGAATTGGGTAAATAATACCCTCAGACCGTGCCTTTTCACTCCCTGTGGCGGTTAAAGGTAGACTCGTTTCTAGGAATTCCGTTAATATGGGTGACGGTGTAACCGGAGCAATTTCTGCCAGAAGTTGCGGAACCTCAACTAAGACGAGATTAAAGTCTGCTACGGCTTGAGCAAGGGTAAACTGGCTGTAGGACATAGGTTATCCATTTGTAATATAACGTTCGATTGAATACTTACACTTTGCTAATTATCAAAAAAATCTCCGTACAAATTAATAATATCATGTCCGGTTGAATACCCATAATTATGGTGAGGAGGTGAGGGATAGATCTGACTTTTAACGCTATTTAGAAAAAAAGATGCTTCCCTTTTATTGCACGGAAGGGGGCAGAATTCAAAGCCTCTCTCCTTGCAGGAGAGAGGTTTGGAGAGAGGTTTTCCAGATTTCAAGGCGGTGTAACAAGGTGAAAGTTAATGGAATTTATTTCTACTCTTCATTCAAATCTAGCGGGATATCAATTACAAATTCTGTTCCTTTTCCCAGTTGACTATTTATCTGTAACTGACCTTTATGCTTTTCGACAATAATCTGATAACTAATCGCCAAACCTAAACCTGTTCCTGAACCCACAGGCTTTGTCGTAAAAAAGGGATCAAAGATTTGGCGTTTGACCTCATCATTCATCCCTGAACCATTATCGGCAATTTTAATAACCACATTGGCATTGTCTTTAATTTCCGTACAAATCCAAATCGTTGGTGTTGGCGGATTCGATTCAAACCCATTGTTACCTGTTCTCCATTTCTCTTTCTCCTGATCAATGGCTTCAATGGCATTAGTGATAATAGACGTAAATACTTGGTTAAGCTGACCCCCATAACAGGCAATTTTAGGCAGATAACTATACTCTTTAATCACTCGAATAGCTGGTCGATCTGACTGAGATTTAAGACAGTGCTGTAACAAAAACAGTGTATTATCAATTCCTTGATGAATATCCGTTAACTTAAATTCTGATTCATCCAAATGGGAAAAACTCCGCAACAACAGAATAATCTGACAGATTCGTTCCGCCCCCACTTGCATTGAGTTAAGAATTTTGGGTAAATCTAACTGTAAAAAATTCAGATCAATGGCTTCCGTTTCTGCAACAATTTCGGGGCTGGGATTATTGTAGGTGCGTTGATAAGAATGAAGCAAGTGTAAGAGTTCTTCTAGATAAGTTTTTGTAATCGAAGCATTACTGTAGATAAAATTCAACGGATTATTAATCTCGTGGGCGATTCCGGCAACCATTCGACCCAAACTTGACATTTTTTCGGATTGAATGAGTTGAAGTTGGGTTTGTTGTAATTTTTTTAATGCCTGCTCAAGTTCTAAGGATCTTTGCCGTTCTTTATCTTGTGAATCCAATAGTTTTTTATTTTGGTTAATGAGTCGCTTTTGTAGATTTCTCAAGGCAAGATGGGTTTGGACGCGACACAATACTTCTTCCGGTTGCAGGGGTTTGGTAATATAATCAACCGCACCAATTTTAAAGCCTTGGACTTTATCGACGGTATCAGACAGGGCGGTCATAAAAATTACGGGAATATCTTGAGTCGATGGATCAGATTTGAGGTGTTTACAGGTTGTAAATCCATCCAATCCCGGCATCATTACATCTAATAAAATCAGATCCGGTTGGGCATATTGCACTTGTTCAATCGCACTTTCTCCATCTAAGGCGACTAAGACTTTGAAGTCAGATTGAGTTAAATATTCAAAGAGAAACCCTAAATTGGTGGGGTTATCATCGACAATCAGCAGTTTACTTTTCTCCGGAACTTGAAGGGTCATAATAAATGATAACTGATGAAACAAGCAACCAACCAAGACATATAGTGATTAATAGGGTAATGGTTTAGCTAGAACGATGTAATCAAGAATTCCCGGAATACCCCTGACGGCTAAATAATGGATTGCCTTAGAGGAAAAGGAATACAATGAACCATGAACCCTAAACTATTAACCATCAACAAGATGATCTTGAATCAGTTCCCGCAGTTGTTTCAATCGAAACCCTCTCGCTAACTGACAAATTTGGCTGGTTAAGGGTTCAAATTGCGAATTTTGTTGGGCTAGAGATTCAGCGCGTTCGATAATGCCTTGGATATCCCCCATTTTAACTAAATCAGCTAATGCTGTAATTTCTGATGCGGGTAGGGAAATAATCGGCGTCTGCGTCAGATTAGCCGCCTTCGTTGGGGAGAGAGATTGGGGTAGGGAATAAATCCATTCTAGGTTTAAATGGAGTGCGATCGCGTCGAGAAGTTGCTGGCTTTCCACAGGCTTGGCGAGAAAACCCCGACACCCGGCGGCGAGACTCTCCTGCTGAATCTGGGGGTAGACACTTGCCGAAAGCGCGATCGCGACGATATCTTTATCCTGAAGTTGGGGTAATGCTAGCATTCGGCGTGTGGTTTCCAATCCATCCATTTCTGGCATCACTAAGTCGATTAAAATTAGATCAGGATAAGATTCGACAACCTTCTGCAAACAGTCTAGACCATCAACCGCCTCTATTATTTCAAACCCTAAAGGCTTTAGCATCGCCCGCAATAGAGTACGATTCACTCTATTATCATCCACAATCATTAATTTCCGTTTGTCCCCTTTGAAGCCTGTAATCCGGCGTTTGGTAGAAGGATTCGGTTCGTGCCATCCTGAGACTAAGGGTAAATTAATATCAAACCAGAATGTACTCCCTTTACCGGGAATACTCTTAACTTTAATTTCACTCCCCATCAGTTGAATTAATTTCTGGCTAATCGCCAATCCCAATCCCGTTCCTTCAGTCGCATGGCTATGATCACTGACTTGATGGAAGGGTAAAAAGATTTTGGTTAATTGACTCAAATCAATCCCCACACCTGTATCTTTAATTTGAAAACGAATTGTTTTACAGTGTTGATCCTTCGCCAGCCTCGAGTAAACCGGGTTTGTCGGGGTGGGTTTAGGGACTTGATTTTGACTATTGCTGGTAAGGTTTGTACAAAACCCGCTCTGACTAAGTTTTGATTCAACGGCAGAATTTCTACAAGCCGATTTTACATCGGTTCGATTAACAACACTCACCGTAAATGTTACCTCACCCCGATCCGTAAACTTAATCGCATTACTGAGTAAATTACACAGAACCTGTCGCAGTCGTTTGTTATCCGCTATCACCCCATTCGGAAGGGGCGAAAGCACTTGATAGGTAAAGATAATATCTTTTTGTTGGGCACGTAACTGAAACAAATCAGCCAGACTATGGAGAAAGTTGGGCAAGTGAAACTCTGTGGGATAGAGTTCCATCTTTTGCGCTTCAATCTTAGCTAAGTCGAGAATGTCATTAATTAACGTAAGCAGGTGTTCACCACATTGATGAATAATGTTCAAATTATGGTGCTGTGGGTTGGTTAACGTTGTGTCTTGTTTGAGCAGTTGAGCATACCCTAAAATACCATTCAGGGGCGTGCGGAGTTCATGACTCATATTGGTCAAGAATTCGCTTTTGGCACGGTTGGCAATTTCGCTGCGTTTGGCTTCTCGAACTGCCACTTCTTTCGCTTGCTGGAGGGCTTCTTCGGCTTGCTTGCGTTCGGTAATATCTAAATAGGCAACAACGACACCCGAATCGCGTAACGGAATCGGTGAAGCTGTCGCACTAATCCAGGTAATTTTTCCATCTGGCTTAACGATTCCAGCTTCATGGTTTTTGATCACTTGGTTTTGAATTAAGGCTTTGACATTGGCAAATTCTGATCGGGGCATTACTGTGCCATCGGGTCGGATCACGTTCAATTGTGGCGTCACATATTTAGCATTAATTCGGTCAGAAACCGATAAGCCTAAAATTTTCTCACTCGCCGCATTCGCTTCAATCAGATTCCCCTGTTTATCGGTGATTGAAATCCCAATCGGTAAGATTTGAAACAAGGTTTTATATTTTTGTTGGCTTTCCCGTAATGCCTTTTCCATGCGCTTGCGATCGCTAACGTCAATGTAGGCAATGGCAACGCCATAATCAGCGAGAGGAATGGGGGCGGCGGTGACGCTAATCCAAGTGATTTTATCCTTGGCTTTAAGGATTCCCATTTCCATATTTTCAATGACTCTATTTTCGGTTAAAGCGCGAACACTAGCAAATTCAGAGGCTGGCATGGGAGTACCATCGAGTCGAATAATAGACCAATTGGGAGCATCATAAGTGCGACTGGTTTGTTCTTGACGGGATAGTCCTAAAATTTCTTCACTGGCGGAATTGGCTTCAATAATATTTCCCCCTTTATCAGTAATGGAAATACCCATCGGAAAGATTTTAAACAGGGTTTTGTATTTCTGTTGACTTTCTCTTAATTCTTCTTCCATTTGTTTGCGATCATTGATATCCTCACAAACCACGGCAATATATCGGGGTGAACTCTGTTCATCTTTAATCATCGATACCGTGATCCGCCCCCAAACACAAGCACCATCTTGGCGCAGATAGCGTTTATCAATGGTGTAGTTTGTGCGTTTTCCGCACAGGATTGAATCAAATAAGTCGGTATCCAGAGATAAGTCTTCCGGGTGAGTCAACCCAGAAAAATGCATCCCGACGATTTCATCCGGGGAGTAGCCTAAGAACCGACAATTGGCTTCATTTGCGGTCAGAATATACCCGTCGAGATCCAGCAGGGCAATTCCCACCGAGACATTCTCAAAAATAGAACGGAATTGTTCTTCACTCTCTCGTAACGTTTTTTCAGCCTGTTGGCGATCGCGAATTTCTCGTTTGAGTTCTTCATTGGCTTGCTGTAAGGCTTCGGTGCGTTCTTTCACCCGTTGTTCTAATTCAGCATTCAAGCTTAATATTTTGGCTTCGGCTAATTTTATTGTGGTAATATCGGTAGCGACACCTAAAATTTGTTGAGGTTTGCCATCGGGAGTTTTGGTAAACACTGTATCTCGGCTATAAAGCCAGCACCATTCCCCATTCGCCCGACGCATTCGGTATTCAGTTTCGATAATTTCGCGATCGGAAGCTGTCGCCAAGCGTTCAATTTGTGCCGATAATTTGGCTAAATCATCTGGGTGCATGAGTTGAGATAACAGGGTTTCTCCCATGGCTTGTACCGCTTCCGGCGAATATCCCAAAATCTCGGTGATGGTGCGATTACTATAGATATTCCGTTGTTCAATGATGTCGTAGATATAAACAATGGCGGAAATAGATTGACTGATTTGTTCAACAAAATTCTGGGATTGCTGCAATGCCTTTTCCGCTTGCTGATATTCAGTTACATCTCGCAACACTAATAGATGATGATCCGGCAACATATTGGCAGTACCTTCTAACTCTACGTCTCGTTGAGTGCCATCGGCACGCCACAGACAAAAGTTATAAGTGATTCGTCTTTGGGCAAGAAAGTGACACCAATCATGAAGACTAATTGGAGTAGTTTCCAATATCGTGCGATGCAGCAGTTGATCCTCAGACAATTTAAATAATTCACCCGCCGCCCGATTGACTCTGAGGAATTTTCCCTGGCTATCAGCAATCACCATAGCATCCAGGGAGTCATTGAAGATTGCCAGAAACGCACAAGCCTCAGAATTCCCCTTTTGTTCCTGAAACGGGCATGATACCGGGTTGGCGGGTTGGCTTTGACTAGGATTGCTAGCAGAGTAAGGGATAACCATACTGTATTCTTGATTCTTGCGATCGCGTGCGTGAGGTTTGCCCAAACCCGTTATTCCGCCATTGATGCGACAGATCCTGGGTTGGGGCATACTCCTATCTACAGTGCGATCGTCACAGAATCCCTATTTTGATGCCCCAGTTTGACACGGTGACGCCTGATCCGCCTGATTGCCTACCACAAAAATAAATTGAATAGCTTTTATTTAATACTCTTTTAATACTCTTGTCCGATTCACCACAGTCAGGAAACTCTAAACTTTTGAAACAGATTTTTATCCTCAGAATTTCCTCAGATTTCGGTTTTAGTCTAGAGATAAAGCAGAGTTGTCGTAGATTGTATCACACTCTACAGTCTCGTCAAACCACGCCAATAACGGTATCGTACCGGAATTGAATTAAACTCTACTGCAAATAGGAAGGAAAAAGATGTTTAGTCATACTTGTCTTTGTTGCTCACACACCTTACTCAGGCACATTCGCTCTCACCAAGTCTACTGGTTCTGCCCCCATTGTTACCAAGCCATGCCTGAATCCCTTGAACCCTACTCACGGCTGAATGCCTCCCAACTTTTCGAGCTTTCTGTTGTAAAATCTTATAAAGTTGGCAGTAGCCCCCGAGAAAAAGTCAGCTCAGTGCCTCAAGCTTATCATGTCGCCTAGTACAAAAACAACTTAATTGATACCTTTTATACAACGATTAAAATACAAAAATGACATCGAGTATTTGGTCAACAGGAACCTTCATACTGTTCAACAGTGTCATTAAATCAAATTTAAAGAATTCTTGGTTGAACTAGCCAAAGGTCTCCAATTTGGTGAGTGAGTTCAATGTTCATCATTGGTTTTACTTTGATATCTGAGAACCATTGTTCCATCGGCTTAAACACAAAAACAGGTTGAAACCCGGCAGGAATGTTTGGAAGACTAGAAGGTTCTATGACCATAACGCTTACCTTGTCATCAAGTAGATAGCTTAACGAGATCAAGCGACCAATTTTTTCCCGATCACTAATGATCAGTGGGGACGGTGCTTGGTTGATCACCTTAGCAACCTGAGGATAATCATAGCTGCTGTATTTATTCCACCAAGTTTCGGATTGAGAACTAACTCCACAGGATAAAATGCCTCCCAAAATTAAAGCAATGAGTAATAATTGCCATAATTTTCGGGACTGAATCTTTAAATCAAATAGTTTCATCCTGAGTAAATACGCTACAGCGATTTGAATTCCTAAATAACTGGGAATTAAATATCGACCGGTAACCGAGCGCTGTCCTCCAGAAATTAAATCGGGTAGAACTAGAGCCATGGCTGGAATAACGATTAAGGTTAGGATAAATAGCCAAGTCTGGGGCGGTTGAGTCGTGACTAGCGTAATGACAGCATAAATCTCTATAACAACAATGGCGAAAATGACATAAGTAAAAGGATTGTCAACAGACAGGTAAATGCCACTTTCCGCTGAACCAATACTAAATATCGGGCTAACATAACCCACTTGAATGTCAAAAAAGATAGAACTTAAGTTAATTAACCATCTTTGAGTAATTTCAGTAATAGATAGGGTTCTCACTAACCAGCCAGCCATGCCTGCTGACTTGTTAAATAGGACTAAAATCCAGGGAAAAAACCCAACAATTCCAATCAATGTTGCCCAACTATAAATCAGCAGTTTACCTATGGGTTTGTAAAAAAAAATATCAGGAACTAACTCCCGTTCAACTTCTAGGTATTTTCCTGCCTGAATTTGCAAAATTTGACAGATTAAAACATATAATCCATGAGATAAAATAACAAACAGAAAAAGCAAATGTGAATATAAACCCAGGGATATACTTGCCGCATAAATTACCCATTTAACACCGATGTATTTAGGGTTTATCGTATGTATTAAATTGGATTTTTTTGATTTCGATAAATCTTTATTTGTACTAGGGTATACAGTATATATCAGCCTTAAGTTAATGCCATTGACTTGAGGCTGATCATTCCGCATTGCCCATAATAAGGCAGCACTTGATAACAAAATTGTTACCGTCCATAGGCTGTATTGACGGGCTTCCTGAGCATACAACAGATGAAATGGAGAGATTGCCATTAATCCTATCGCTATTCCACCTACCCATGGAGAGGGAAACAATTCCCGACAAAGCCAATAGAGACAAGGAAATGTTAGTAAACTAATCACTGCAGGTAAACTTCTCATGGCTATGACCGAACTACCGAACCACTGCATCCAAAATCGTGCCATTAGGTAGTAAAGGGGCGAATGTTCAGCATTTCCTGTCAAGGCTTGAATCGTATCTCTTATATCTCGTTGGGGATGAGGATGTTGAAAGGCTTGTAAATCCTTAACACCGATAACCTCTCCCGTGGGAACAAGCTCCATGATTTCTGAACTTGTATAAGCAGAGACGCGAATCGACGTATTAACCTCATCAATCCAATAGACTTTCTTATCGAGATGAGCAAATCGGAAAACTAGACCAATAATCAGCAAACTCACAATTAAATATCTCAGTCCAGTTGAAAAGGATTTTTTATCGACCATGACGTTTTTCTAAAATACACTCTGCCTCTAAGACAACGACTTCTTCGGTTTGGAAAACTGTACAGCGTTCCATCAGGGTTTCCACAACAGGTATTTTCCCCTGCTGCAAAGTTGTCAACGCTTCAGTGGCAACAGGTTGATACTGCTGCAGCCAGCTATTACTGGCTAAATAATTGGGGGTAAATGCGGAACGGTCAAGTAACCAAAAATCTACACCATACTTTTGAATAAATGCCTGTACATCTGCCTCATCGGTACTATATTGAGCCATGAGCAAATCAACCACTCGTTGGCGAATCTGTTGATAATAACCCACTAACAACGGAATAGCATATTCCTTGCTAACTAAAACAGAACGCTGGGAAAAAGTGGGCAAAAAATTGGTTTCTCCGGAAACCGAAGCAATGAGACTATCTTTCGGTTGTTGGGCAAAAAAATCATAGAGTCTGGGAACTTTACCCACTTTGTAGGCGACGTCAGGAAATTCATCTTCTAGGGTAGGATAGAGTATAATAAACGCGCTAATGAGTACAGTAAACCCTATTGCTACTCCTTGTTTCTGCCATGGGCGAGAGCGTGAAGGTGAAGGCTTAGGTCTAGTAGAAAAAATTCCATCGAGTACAACCGTTAAGGCAATTCCAGCAGCAATTGCCATGACAATTCGCCATCCATGTTCTGTATAGCGACTAGGAAGATAAAGCTTAAATAACAAAGCGTGAGCCAGAAAAAAGAAACCAAAGGACACGAATAAAAGCTGACCCAAAAGCTTGATTTTGTGACTGACTTGTTTCGCTAACGGAAACCGAGACGGAAATTGCAAGACAATGGGAAGTAGCACTCCCAGGAAAATTTGGGGCGGTGGAAAACCCAGTTGACACCACTCACGGGGAAACATCCCGGTACGTCCACCACAGAACCAATAATCTGAGAAATGATCCGTGAAAAACTTCGTGCGTCCACCGGGCCAAAATTCTGGCATTGCTCTAGCTTCAGCCGCCGTAACCACGGGACCAAATTCAGACGAGTTCAAGACATAAGGCAAAATCATCAATAAAGCCAATCCTATCCCAGCACCGTAGAATAGGTAATCCTGTCGCTGAGACGAAAAACGTAGTCGTCCATTGTCCCAGGAACAGAGTTGTAGGAAGAGCAGCCCGATACAAATGAGCAAATACTGAGGATAAAATACACCGAGCAGTGCTAAAACAATTAAAGCAGGAATAAAAGAGCGCTTCAATAGATAATACAGAAATGCTAAGAAAATTGGATATAAAAAAGCCCTTGGCGTTCCCGATGATAAATCATCCTTAAACCAAAGATTTTGATTGAGGAGTAATGTACCGATAAATCCAGCTAGAGGAACGGGTAAAAGTTGAAAACAGATGCCAAAGCCGTAGATAGTGGAAATCATTCCCAAAATAATCGGTAATACTTTACTTAATAAAATTGGATCAATACCAATCGTGGCAAAAAACTTGTAGAATAGAGTATAGCCCCAAGGTGCAATTGATTGAAAATAATCGGCAATTAGGTCATTAGAGAGTAACTCTGGATCTAAAAATCGGCGCATCCAAAATACATGATGTCGGGCATCGTCTTGGACAACATACTCACTCGCAAACGCTTGCTGGAGTCCTAAGATACCGTAAATCGCTGCCCAGGTTAGGCTTAAAGCTAGCCAAAAAATAATCTGAGATTTTTTGGGAGTGTGGGAAATAAACAAATTGTCCATTAGTGTGTTTAGTTTAAAAGTTAACTAGAAATTAGAGTTCTTTTTGATAATGGGGTTTTTGTTGAATAAATGATAAAGAACGTCCGAGGAACGGTAACCCCATAATGGCAGGTAACAAGTAGCGTGATGTACACAGTAAACCTAATGCTGCACCTGTCGGGGTATTAAAAAATGGCTGATAAAGCATAATAAATGCGGCATCGCGAGTTCCAATGCCCGCAAATGTGAATGGCAGTAATCCGGCTAAGATAGCAAGGGGAGTGAGTGCGAGGCTGATCAAAAAAGGTGTCCAAGCATTGAGGGCAATAATCAACAACCAAATTTGCAAAAAATTTAGAAATGAAATAATTAAGGATGTTAGTATAATTTTGCCAAAGATAATTTTATTGTGCCAAATGTAATGATTGAGAGTTCGCCAAGATTTAATCAGATTTTTTGATTTTTGATGTAGACGCGGATAATTTATTTTTAAGGTTCGATCAATTGTGGGCATTAATTCAGCAGAAAACAGGATAACGAATCCCCCCAATATTGCCAAAAATATAAAGATAGAGACTCCTTCTAAAACCTGGCTTTTAGTATCATAAAAAAATAGACCAAATCCACAGCATATTAATACTGACAACATATCACATAATTTTTCAAAAATGATTAAACAGAGAGATAAACAACCATCTATATGTCCTTGTTCTTTGATAAAATAAGCTTTAGCAACATCACCCATTTTTGAGGGTAAAACCATATTTAAAGAGTTGGCGATTAAAATTAACTGATAAACTTGCCCAAACTTCATCTGATAGGGCATTGGTATCAATTGTTGCAAACGCCAAGCATTCAGAATCGTGATCGGTGCGATTAGGCTCATACTCAGTGTTAGCCAGAGCCAATCGCAGTTTTGTAGAACAGTCATAAGCTGAGAGACGTCCGTTTTCCAATAAAGGATTCCTAAAATAATTAGACTGACCGCAAAAGAAATAATTTTTTTCATTAAATATTCGGGATTTAAAGGGTTATGGCAACAAAAAGACTCACAACATATAACTTATCTTGCTGAATTTGGCAAGGAAAGCTGTTCCCATAAATATAGGCTTTGACCTTGAACAACTAATTTACTTGTAGAATTAAAATCGACTAAAGACCGAGATGTATCATGTTTAGTATACTTAAACAAGAAAACATGATTAACATTATCTGGAATCGTTGCACTTGTCAAAGTAGTGAGTGGTTGCAGCCACGTTTTTGGCTCTAATCGATAGCTCAGTGTTAAAATCCGAATGGGGGACGCATCACTAATCACCAGGGGACGTGGGGCTTGATTAATCACTTGTCCAATTTTAACATAGTAGTCTGAATTATCATCCATACTCCAAGTTACGGCTCTAGGAGAACTAACCATACAACCAATCACGCCACCCGAAATAATTGCGATCGCACAAATTCTCCACCATCGTTGTTTCCATGTCCTAACAGTAGCCATCTGAGTTCCAAAGAGGTAGGCAAACGCTATCTGTATACCTAAATAGCTAGGGATAAGGTACCGTAGTCGAGTTGATAGTGAACTCCCGAATATCAAGTCAGGTATCATCAGCGTTAAAGCTGAAATTCCTACGATAGCAACGATAAACAACCCAACCTTTTTGGGTGCATGACGCCAGAGAAAGTACAGCGCATAAATTGCCAAAATAATAATTATCATATTAGCGGCGCCTAAGTCAGCATCAAAAAATGCACGGTTGATATTTCGGAACCATTGATTTGTTAAACGAGATAGAGAAGTTTTGCCTCCCCATTGTGTCAGATTGTTCTGGGATTTCAGCCAAGCATTAAATATCACCCAAGTCCAGGGAATAAAAGCAATTAGTCCGATTAAAAGACTTTGACAATAACGAATAACTGTTTTATGCAAGCGGCACTGATGCAGTATGAATACATAAACTCCCTGGGCTAAGACGACTAATCCAAATAACAAGTGACAATACAAACCAATGATTAGGCTTAGGGCATAGACTCCCCAATTTCTTGTCGTATTAAGTCGGAGTGCTTGGAGTAAGGTGGCACTGGATACAAGAACCGCAACTGTCCATAAACTATATTGTCTGGCTTCTTGGGCATACACGATATGCAGCGGTGAAATTGCAACGATTGCGACCGAAATTTCGGCAATAAATGGTGAGTTAAACAATTCTCTACCTAGCCAATAAATACTCGGAAAAACCAGAAAACTTATTAAAACTGACAAACTTCTAATAACAGTTACTGGGTTGTCAAACCACTGCATCCAAACCTTCATCCAATTGTATGCCATGAGATAATACAAAGGTGAATGTTCAGGATGAGTCATGAGAGCTTGAACGGTATCCATTAAACTGGTTTCAGGATGAGGAAATTTGTATTTGTCTAGGTGTTTTACAGGAATATTTTGATTATAAACCTGCTCAATTATCTCCGTTTCCGTATACCCTGAAATTCTTAAAGACGTTCTGACCTCATCTTCCCAGTAAAACTTATGGTCAAGCTTGACGACTCTAAATAATACGCCGAGCAATAGAATGACAATGATGCAAAGCTTGAACGCATCACGATAATGTAAATGCACCTTTTGTTGGTTTTGGCTGGATTTGACTAACTGTTTCATCGGGTATACACGGTATAGCAGTCAATTGAATTAATTGCAATTCATCTCTTGAACTCAGATTATTAATTCCGTTTTCTTTGAGCAAATTTAAGTATACAATCTGTTGGTAAAACAACCAAATATTCTGTTTCCAAAACTGAGCATTGCTCCATAATACCAGACAACGCTGGTATGATTCCCTGCTCAAGCTCAGTCACGACTGCTCTGGCTTCCGAAAACTGCATCAGCCAATTACTTCCCCTAATATATTCTGGAGTAAAGGCGGTGCGATCCAGAAGCCAAAAATCTGCTCCATAGGTTTCAATTACGTTTCGTGCTAAGGTTAAATCTGCACTATACTGAGCGCGGATTAAATCAATTGTTCTTTGGCGAATTTGATTATAGTATTCAACATGATAAGGAATAGTATACATTTCGCTAGTTAAAACCGAGCGTTGGGCAAAGCTTGGTATATTATTGGCTTCTTCTGATAAAGAAGCAATCATAATATGTTTGGGTTGCTGGCTGAAAAACTCATAGAGGAGCGGTTCCTTACCTTGTTTATACTTGGCATAGGGAAATGGTGTAAAAACGGGATAAATAATCAGCACAATTGCCAAAAACACTGTAGTACCCCTCGCTAAATATCCTTTCCATGGGTAAGATTTAGGCGAGCATTTTGCCCAATTAAACAAAGCCTGTAAGCTTACCGTCAATGTGATTCCTGCCGCTAATGCCAGCAATACCAGTAAACTGTGCATCGTATAGCGGCTGGGGTGATGTAGCTGGAACAAGAGAACATGGGCAATAACAAACATACCCAAAGAAGCGATAATACCTTGAATTAAAACCTGCACCTTAGGAGTCACCTGTCTTGCCAAAGGAAACTGGGATGACTTCCACAAGAGAAACGGTAAAAATAAACCCGTATAAATTAATGGAGTTATCCTTGACAGGCGGGGTACAAGACTACTTCGCTTCCCGTAAAACCAAAACTCCAAAAAGTTGTCGTGAAAAAAAGGAGTTCGTCCACCCGGTAAAAATTCTGGCGATATCTTTGCTTGTGCAGCCGTAATAACGGCTCCAAACTCCGAGGATTGTAACGCATAAGGCAGCATAACCAGAAACGCCGTTCCTAGTCCAGCTACACAAAATAAATAGTCTTGTTTATTCCCAGACAAACAAAGTCGTCCTTTGTGCCAACGCCATAGCTGTAATACTAAAATTCCTGATGAAATGAATACACACTGGGGATAAAATAATCCTTGGAGCGCGAGCGCGATTAAACAGGGCAGCAATGATCGCCGCAATAGATAGTACAAAAACGCTAAAAATAGTGGATAAATAAACGCCCGGGGTGTACCTGAGACTAAATCATACCGCATCCAAAGCGTTTGATTGAGAACTAAAGAGGCAATAAATCCTGCTGCTGGTACAGGTAATAACTGCAAGCAAGTTGCAAAACAATAGCTAGTTGTAATTACACCCAATAAAGTAGGCAACAATTTATTTAAAATCAGTGGAGGGATGCCTAGCTGAGCGATTAACCAGTAAAGCGCGGCATATCCCGAAGGTGCTACCGATTGATGGTAATCAGTAATTAAATCATTAGGAAATAGGGCAGGATCTAAGAACCGCTGCATCCAGAATACATGCTGACGAGCATCACTATCAATCAGATAGTTACCGCGAAACGCTAGCTCTAGGGCTAATACGCTGTAAATTACAGAGAACGTTAGGCTCAAACTGAACCAAAATCTAAGCTGAGATCGGTGTATTTTATAAGTGGGTGTCGTGAGCCATTGTTGCAGATAAGAGATTTGCATAGTAGCGATTGAAGATTACCCGTCAAGTTTTCAGAGAAACCAGAAGCCAAACAATCTAAAAAATAAGACGACAAAGCCTCCATTCTCGACAATCTTGTTATAGTAATAGGCTGGTAGCCAAGGTATTTCCAGTTACATGCCACTTAAATAAACATGTTTTGAGTGTAAAACCACCTATACAATGGGAAATCACCAGTCCAATCACCTCTTGAGTCTGTGTCATTCATTGCCAATCTGCTGTTCAATGCAATTTCTATCATCTGGGCATTAGTAGAGTATCAGATATTCCAGTTAAATTAAAGCAGTGTAGCATTAATCCTGAGCAAGTCAATTTAAGGTAAGAGTTTAGAGAGGAGCAGATATATGGTCAACGTTTTAGTTACAGGCGCCGCCGGCTTTATCGGATACCACCTCAGTCAACGGTTACTTGCCCAGGGTGATACCGTGATTGGACTGGATAACCTGAATGCGTACTATGATGTCTCCCTCAAACAGGCTCGACTGGCGCAACTGGAGAACCAACCTGGGTTTCGCTTTTATAAACTCGACTTAGCCGATAGAGAGGGAATTGCCCAGTTATTTGCCCAAGAATCCTTTGAGTTTGTCATTCATTTGGCGGCGCAGGCGGGGGTTCGCTATTCCTTGAAAAATCCCTATGCCTATGTGGATAGTAACTTGGTGGGTTTTACCAATATCCTGGAAGGATGTCGCCATTCTGACATCAAGCATCTAGTGTTTGCTTCCTCCAGTTCGGTGTACGGCGCGAATACGAAAGTGCCGTTTTCGGTACAGGATAATGTCGATTCTCCCGTTAGCCTATATGCGGCTACCAAGAAAGCCAATGAGTTAATGGCTCATGCTTATAGCCATCTGTATAACATCCCGACAACAGGCTTGCGCTTCTTTACGGTTTATGGGTCGTGGTATCGTCCCGATATGGCATTATTTTTATTTACTAAAGCAATTCTGGCTGAACAGCCGATTAATGTGTTTAATTATGGTCGGATGCAACGGGATTTTACTTACGTTGATGATGTTGTCGAGGGGGTGGTGCGAGTCATGGGTAAGATTCCGCCGCCGAAAGCGTCAGGAAATACTTCACCTGGTTCGAGAAGTTCTGCACCTTACAAACTCTACAACATTGGCAATAATCAACCGATTGAACTGCTACAACTCATCGAAACTCTAGAACAGTGTTTGGGCAAAACGGCGGTGAAAAATATGCTACCTATGCAACCGGGAGATGTGCCGATTACTTATGCGGATGTGGATGATTTAATGCAGGATGTCGGATTTAAACCGAATACGCCGATTGAAGTGGGTGTGGAACGTTTTGTTCAATGGTATCGGTCTTATTACAATATTTAGGGGCTGCTGAATAAGTTTGGGGAACAGGGAACAGGGAACAGTTTCAACCCCCTGTTGGGGGGAAATTTTGCCATCGCGGAGGCTTACAAGCCAAGGATGCAAGATCTCAAAAGTGTAAAAACCTTGCACTTGTTGGGTGGAAAAATGGCTTTAAACCCTTGTATAGTATAGCTTCACAATTAATTCAGCAAGCCCTATTTAGGTCAAAAATAATATTTAATCGGGGCGGGTTTAGTCGCATCTAGGTGCAACAGAAATGATAGTAGTGAAACCCGCCCCTACACAGGTGAAAGTTTAAACCTTTTTTATTCGTGATTCTTCTGTTCGTCACCCGGCTGGATGTTTTCCTCCATCCGTTTCATCAAGAGCTGTTTGGCTTTGAGAATATCGGATTCGGTTCCATAGTGATTGTGATAGTAATAGTAAGACCGGGTAGTATACCCTTTAACGCCGTTGGCAACCACTCCTAACACGGTAGCGTTAGAAATTCTCATACCATCTAGGGCTTGCATTAATGCCGAGCGATCGCTCTTACCCAAGCCCACCACCATCATCACACCATCAGCGTGAGCCGCCAAGAGACGACCATCTGCTAGTCCTAACACAGGTGGTGTATCGTAAATCACTAGGTCAAAAACCGCATGAAATTGTTCCATCAAATGTTGCATCTTCTTGGAACACAGCAGCCGACTGGGATCAGGGGGGACTTGACCGGCGGTGAGGACATACAACCGATCCCACATCGGTAGGCGCTGGATTGCTTGTTTTGCTGTCAGTCCAGTAGCAATGACGTTACTTAAGCCCACCTGGTTGTCTAGGTTCAAATAGTGATGAACCTGAGGGCGGCGTAAGTCCGCATCCACCAGCAATACTCGTTGACCCATGGCGGCGGCGGCTTGGGCGAGGTGAACGGAAACCGTCGATTTTCCTTCTGAGGGGGTGGCGGAACTAATAATAATGGAGTGAACGGGTGTATCGCTACCCAGAAACCGAATATTCGTTTGGAGGGAACGGAATGATTCTAAGAAGGGAGACGCATTGTAGCTTCGGGATGAATGGCGAGATTTTCGACCGTTAGTGGACGGGGATGATGATGTCATCTGGGTTAAGTTTGCCGTAGACATCATCTGTTGTTTGAGTTGTTTTTGGTAGGGAATAATGCCCAGTAGAGGCAGTTTGGTTAAGTCTTTGAGTTCATCGGGAGAATGGAAGACATTATCCAAACGTTCGATCAGCAACGCCACGCCCATACCTAACAATAATCCCGCGATCGCCCCTAATGTGATATTGCGCTGGGTATTGGGCCACACGGGGACTTGGGGGACTTCTGGCTTTAATATAATCTGCCAGGGTAAGGCTTTCTGGGCGGCTTCAATTTCCAGATTTTCCCGCACCGCCAGAAAGCGATTTAAACTATCGGTGGCGACTTGGAGTTCTCGCTGTAAGTCTGTGTAGCGGCGGGCGATGACGGGAATTTGTTTGACCTGGAGGTTGAGCATTTGAGCCGATCGCGCGATCGCACTTTGTTTGACTTGCAAGACTTGCAGTTGATTAGTCGCTTGCACCAGTTGCTGGGTCAAGTTTGTGCGAATCGAATTGGGGGAAGCACTGGAAACCCCAGCCTCGGTTAGGCTTGCGCCCAATACGTTTTGGGATTCTTGGTTGAGTAAGGGTAAGAGATTATCCCGTTTCTGGCGCAAGGCTTGCATCGTGGGACTTTGTGGCGTAAACCGCGCCGATTCTAGGGCGATCTGGGATTCAAGTTCCGCGAGTTGGTTAAGTAACTGTTGGTAGCGAGGGGCTTCACTGAGGGTTACAGTAGCAACAGCTTGCTGGGGTGATAATCCCAACTGCTGTAAGAGGGTATTGTAAAGCGATCGCGTTTCTTGATACTGAACCTGAGTTTGCAACTGCTGCTGTTCGATCGCACTCACCCGTTGAGATAACTCTTGGGCTTGGATTTCCGGGTCGAGGAGGTTATGTTGTTGGCGAAAGGCTTGCAATTGTCCTTGCAGCTTATTCACGCGATCGCGCAGCACGGGTAATTGATCATCAACGAACTGAATTCCCTGTTTCAGGTTCAGTTGTCGCTCTTGTAAGGAGTAACGTAGATAGCCTCGAGCGACTTCGTGTAAAACCCGCCGCACTCTTTCCGGCTCAGTATCCCGATAACGCCCTTCCAGGATCTTGGTGTCCCCCAGTCGGCTGACAATTAGCTGACTCATTAATGACTCGTAACTGACCTCAGGATAATGCTTGTGGATCTCTTGGACAATAGCCTCCATTAGCTGAGGACTGCGTAACACCTGAATCTGGGTATCATAATCCAGTGTGGAATTCCGTCCATCACCGCCACCCACTGCTTCCGTGAGTTTGTCTAAGTCTCCTTCCTCGGTGACGGGTTCGACCAACAGTTGAAACTTGCTCTCATACTTCGGTGTCTGATTCAACGTCCAAAAACTGATCCCCGATGTCACTGCGATCGCGACTCCAGCAATCACTAACGCCCGACGCCGAATCACGTTGACTAACTGTCGCAATGTCCATTCATCAGGTTCGGGTTCCGGAGGTGGCGTCCGGTAGACCATCGGTGGTGCATACTGCGGGTGTTTTCCATTACCATTAGGCGATAATGGTGGCTGAATCTGACCGATTTCCATCTTCCCCCTACTCCTTCTGCGTGGATTGAGCGCGTTCGTTAAAAAATCATTTTACCTTGTTTAATTGTGTACTAGGTTGGCTCAAAATCGTCACGAATACCGCTGAAATTTACAAATTTGATCGGAGTAGGGAATCAGCCATCAACAATCCAATTCCTCAAAAACGGTAACAGAAGCAACAATATCCCTATTTTCTGTAGAGACGTGCCATGGCACGTCTCTACTCTAAAATCCAAAAAATCTAAACACCGAGAACACGCTGCCAATAGGACTGACAATTGTCCCCAAAGTATCCGTGACGCGGGTCAAACCGGAACGTCTGACGATAATCACATCATTAGGGCGCAATGGCGGATTGCTTTCATCGTTAACATCAGCCGTAAAATCCACCTCGATTTCCCGTTTTTTAACCGTACCATTGGGTTGCAGACGAATCAACTCTACAGAACTCTTGCGGGCACGACGGTTATCAAATCCGCCAGATGCTAGCAGGGCTTGATTTAAGGGGGCGTTAGCAGGGACGGAAACTGTACCGGGTTTCTGAACTTCTCCCACCACATTGACATTGATAATCGCCGCCGAAAAGCTCGCTGATGCCAATTTTGTCGCTTCTAAAGCGGTCAGGGTTTCGGCTTCCGGGACTCTAATCGTGTCTCCCTGTTGCAGAATCACATCTTCAGAGAGATCACCCTCTTGCAGGAGTTCCCAGAGATTGACAACGATCAGTTGCTCAGAGCCATCTCTGGTGGTGCGTCGCACTTCAACATTACGAATATCGGCAGATTGAGTAATACCTCCGGCTACTTGAATCGCTTGAGTTACCGTTGGCGGTTCTGTATTGTTACCACCGCCGCCACCAGCCTGGTCAGCCGTAGCCGCTCCCGATGTGGCGGCGGTAACGGTATAAGGACCCGGACGCACCACTTCCCCGACTACGGCAACTTTAATTGGCTTAACCGCCTCTGGCGAAAAACTCGCGGTTGCCAGTTGACGGCTTTCTAGGGGGTCAATTCCGGTGGTGGTGGGGATAAAGATTTCATCACCATCTCTCAAGGTCACATCTTGAGCGAGATCGCTATTTTGCAATAACTCCCAGAGATTAATTGTATAGGTTTGTCGGGTAGCTGAGTTCATCCGGCGGCGGATTTGCACGTTTCGCACATCAGCCGAGCGACTAATTCCACCAGCAAGCTGAACCACTTGAGTCACGGAGGGAAATTGTTGTCCTTCGTTCAGAGTTACGCTGTAGGAACCCGGACGATTGACTTCTCCCGCGACCGCGATTTTTAGGGGGCGAGGATCAATCAGGGTTAAGGTGACTAAAGGGCGTCTGACATAGGGAGCGTATCGCTGAGAAATCCGTTCACTAGCCGCATTAATGGTTAACCCTTCGACAGGGATACTGCCAGCAACGGGTAAATTAAGGGTTCCATCTACTAAAACCTGGTATTCTCCACTGTATTCGGGAACATCAAAGATGGTTACGCCCACGCGATCGCCTGATCCGAGGGTATAGGGTAAATCGGGTGGTGGATTCGTAACCGTCGTGGGTGCAAGGGGCGAAAATGTAGGGACTTGCGCCATTCCCGGAAGCGGTGCGGTTACGGCAAAAAAGGCGAATAGGGTTAAACCTGCTATAGATGGTGTTAAATGCTTGCTCAAGTTGATCCTCCCGATCCCTATGGTGCGAAAACTCTCAATGGGTTCTTTAACTCTCAGTTTAGTCATATTTATTACAGATGTCTTGGCTCATGCGTGATCAGCTCACATTACCGTTGAAGCCAATGGGGACGAAAAAGTTCTTTTGCCAAACCGTTAAAGCTGAAGGGGTGACAAGCTCGCGTCAAAGGTAGGTAGAGTGTGGGGTATGGGAAAAATCTTTAGAGAAACACAAGCGATATCCCTGTCAACGTTAGGGAGAAGGCTCGTCTCAACTATGATCAATATATAGACTCGTTTCGAGAATACCTGTCGGTGTAATTGAAACCGTCTGCTCCAGCAACGTAATCGGCTACGTCTTCAAAAAAAGCAAATTATGCTAAAAAAAAATATACTTTTAATATTTAAATTATTGATAAATTATGATCATGAGATTTATTAGCCCAAAAACAGATTTTGCCTTCAAGAAAATCTTTGGCGCGAAGGATAGCAAAGATATCTTGATTAGCTTTTTAAACGCTTTAATCTATAATGCCAATCCAGTAATTCAGGATTTAGAAATTATTGATCCGTACAATCCTGGAGATGTTGTCGATTTAAAAGATAGTTATCTTGATGTCAGAGCTGTCCTGGATAATGGCTCAACGGTGTTAATCGAAATGCAGGTGCTTAACGTGGCATCCTTTGAAAAGCGGGTCATTTATAACCTGACAAAAACTTATGCTAATCAATTAAAATATGGAGAAGGATACTCACATCTTAAACCCGCGATCGCCTTAACGATAACGGATTTCCAACTCTTTGACCAGACTCAGCGGTTCCTGACTCGTTTTGGCTTAAAGGAAAAACAGGAATTATTTGACTATACCGATCCGGAAATCGAACTAATTTTTGTCGAATTAACCAAATTCAATAAAAAGCTTGAGCAGTTAGACAATTTAACCGATAAATGGATTTACTTTATTAAAGACGCTCCCAGCTTGGAAGTCATTCCACCCACGTTTAGACAGGTTCCCGAACTCGAGAAAGCCATGAATATTGCTAACCAAGCGAATTTAAGTGTAGAGGAATTAGAAAAAATACGCAAGCGAGAGGTATTCCTTGAAGATCAACGGGGATTTATTGTTAAGGCAAAGCAGGAGGGACGAGTAGAGGGACGAGTAGAAGGACGAGTAGAAGGACGAGTAGAAGGACGAGTAGAAGAAGGAATCCGATGGACATTGCGTTTACTGGAGCGTCAGTTTGGGTCAATTCCGCCCGCAATCATTAATCAGATTCAAAACTTGTCTGTTGAAGAATTAGAAGATCTAGGTGATGCTATTTTAGATTTTAACGATTTAGAGGAATTATCGGTTTGGTTACAAGACAATACAAAGGGCAGGTAAATAAGAGCAGTATACCGATCCAGCAATCGAGAAAGCCATGAATATCGCTAACCGCTAATTTATCGGGATGATCGGGATTATCGCGGTTGTAGGGGCGGATCGCTGCATATCGTAGGCGGGTAATTCTCTAATCCCTAATCAACAAGAAATTCAGCTAATCCCAAATAACGAATCCCTTGGGGAGTAATCTCAAAACGACAGGGTAACACCTCAAGCCCATGGAGAACCGCTTCTCGCAAAAGTTTTCCGTAAACAGGATCAGTACTATCACCTGGACTAAAGCGATCGCAGTCCCCCCGATTGATAAAATAAAGCATGATCGCCTTGGCTTGGGGTAATAACTTCTGGAGTTCTTGCAGGTGCTTTTGTCCCCTTGTGGTTACGGTGTCGGGAAATAAGGCTAAGGTTCCCTGCGCCCAAGTCGTATTTTTCACTTCCAAATAAATAGAAGGCGCGTCATTCTCCCCCGTTAGCACAAAATCAACCCGACTTTTCCGGTTTTCACCATAAACCACTTCGGGGCGAATTTGGCTGTAGCGATTGGCTAATTCCGGAATCAGCCTTTGTTCCAGGATGATCTTCATCACCCGATTGGGTAGGGCGGTATTAATCCCCACCCAAGTTGGTTGGGTGTCATTGACTTGGATCATCTCCCAGGTGTAGGCTAATTTGCGCTTAGGGTTATCACTACGAGAGACCTGAACTAAACTTCCAGGGGTGGAAACCCCTGTCATTGGACCCGTATTCGGACAGTGGGCGACAATGGTTTCCCCTGATGTAAGCTCAATATCGGCAAAAAACCGCTTGTAGCGTCTGAGTAGCGTCCCCGTCTCTAGCGGTGGGTAACTGTAAATCCAATCGGAGCGATCGTCCATTAATTTTTTGGAACTGTTCACATTACTTAACTAATATATTAAAATAACTTAATATACAGTAACATTCAATGGACTCAACATGGCTAACTCAGACCAACGGAAACAGCGGATCATGGAACACATAAAGCGCTCGATCACCATTCCTCAGCGAGGCTTTTCGATGAATTCCGATTCTAAAAAACAACAGATTATGGATCATATCAAAATGACACGAGGTTAGGGTCAATTGTGATCGATTGAAATCAGCCAGTCTGTCAGGGATAGTTCCGGTTCCCATTCTCTCCTCCGAAAGTCTCCCCTCCGAAAGCGAAGAGGTTACAAGTAAGTTAGGTACACAGACAGATCCCCGACTTCTTGGAGAAGTCGGGGATCTTGCTTGAGGCTGTACCTCATCGACCTGAAATCTGCTGTAAATATTTGGCAGGTAAGTCTTGAACAGAGCTCAATTCACTCAATTAATTATGCTTTGATTTAAATTTATTTTTCGATTTAAAAATAAAAATAACTAGCTTAAAACACCAAAAATCTACGAAACTTTTTGATTCCTTTTGGCGTCCCTTAAGACTAAATGGATAAATAAAAATAAAGGCTGACTCATGTTTTCAGGAAAACCAAACACGAGAAAACCCCTTTGGACGTCTCTCGCTTCATTAAGCTTACTGCTGATGATGGGTAGTTTAACGATGACCTCCTGCGGACTGGTAAAACCCATCAGTGAATCCACGCCACAAAATGAAAATCAGGCAACTGAGAATGATTCAGTCATAGATGCTGATCAAGACGCCGATGAAGAAAAAACGGAGGCAGAAAAACGGTATGAAGCGGAAGGGATAGACACCACTGCTGATGATGATCCTGAATAATCTCAAATGCAAATTTTCCTTATATACACCAACAGTTTTGACTCATAGGATAAAAAAGTAGCAGGCTCTCACCTCCAAGTTACAGGTTGGACGTCTAAGATATAACAGTTTTGTTATCATACAGTGATGGGTTAACACAATTGTTAATGGAGAGCCAGCAAAACTACGATAGCCTAGCCACAACCCTGCGCGATCGCCGAGTTCGTCTCGCCCAGCTTATTGATTTTCCTGTCATTCTCTGGGCGGGCAAGTCTTATCCACGTAACTTTCCGGCAAATCCGTTTCCATTTCGCGCCAGTAGCCATTTTCTCTACTTTGCAGGTTTACCCCTAGAGGGTGCTGCCATTTATCTCAACGATGGCAGGTTGGAACTGTTTCTGGATGAACCCTCGCCAGCCAGTACCCTTTGGCATGGGGAAATGCCTAAACGAGAGGAGATTGCCCAACAAATGGGTGCTGATGCGGCGTTTCCATTATCAGAATTAGCCTCACGCACAGCCGATGCTGCAACGTTGGCGGTGCAAGATATCGCCACTTATCAGCAGCAAGAACAACTGTTAAATCGATGCGTCAACAGGGCTAACGCCCCCGAAGGAATTGACCGAGACTTAGCTAAAGCGATTGTATCCTTGCGACTGTGCCACGACGCTGAGGCATTATCCGAGTTACGTAAAGCCGCCGCCGTGACAGTAGCTGCCCATAAAGCGGGAATGCAGGCAATCGGGGGTAGAGATGTGGCAACAGAATGCCTCTACGAAGCCACAATCCGGGGGGCGATGGAAGGGATGATTCTTGCCCACAACATGAGTTGTGCTTATGGCAGTATTGTCACCGTTCACGGCGAAGTGTTGCACAATGAACAGTATCACCATCCCTTGCAACCCGGAGATTTACTGTTGGCAGATGTGGGGGCAGAAACGGAGAGAGGATGGGCAGCTGATGTGACTCGTACCTTCCCTGTAACCGGAAGGTTTTCTGCGACGCAGCGCGATATTTACGAGACTGTTTTAGCCGCCCATAACGCTTGTATTGAGAAAATTCATCCCGGTGTGGAATATCGCGATATTCATCTGTTAGCCGCCGCCACCCTGACTCAAGGATTAGTGGATTTGGGGATTCTGCGGGGACAGGTATCAGATTTAGTCGAACGAGATGCTCATGCTTTGTTCTTTCCTCATGGCATTGGGCATTTGCTGGGCTTAGATGTGCATGATATGGAAGATTTAGGAGATTTAGCGGGATATGCAGAGGGGCGAGTCAGGAGCGATCGCTTTGGGTTAGGATTTCTGCGATTGGATCGACCATTACAACCTGGAATGCTAGTGACGATTGAACCTGGATTCTATCAAGTTCCAGCTATTTTAAATGATCCAGAACGACGCGCCAAGTATCAAGATGTGGTTAATTGGAATCGTTTGGCTGAGTTTGCTGATGTGCGTGGGATTCGGATTGAGAATGATGTTTTAGTCACTCCGGAGGGTAGTGAAGTTCTCACCGCCACTTTACCAACTGAGGCAGATGCGATTGAAGAATTGGTTCTATTAGGTGGGAGAAATTAAAGTTAATGGTGGGGATCGCCATTTGTCTTATGTCATAAGCTGTTCGGCATTTAAACCTTAATGTCAATAATGGTGAAATCCTTGCTGTAGTGCGAGCATCTTGCTCGCTACATTGAGCATCTTGCTCGCTACATTGAGCATCTTGCTCGCTACATTGAGCATCTTGCTCGCTACATTGAGCATCTTGCTCGCTACATTGAGCATCTTGCTCGCTACATTGAGCATCTTGCTCGCTACAGTGAGCATCTTGCTCACTGACTTAAGGCGAATGTCACTGACTTAAGCTGGGTTCGTAGTAGGCACTTTAGTGCCAGAAGCGCTAAAGCGCTTACTACAAACTCTAAAGTCAGTGCCATTCGACTTAAGGCTGGTGGGCAATGCCCACCCTACAGTATCTCTACCACCCTCTTGCATCCTGGGATTGCAAGCTGACCTAATACTAAGGTGCGTTCTATCGCTTTATTGTCACTCTGGGAAACGAAATGTTAAATCTGATTGCTGAAAGCCATGGCTGCAAAGCATTTGGGCATTTAGAAACTGATAGAAACTCATGATATAGGAGTAAGTGGCCAAACTCCCTGACTGTAAGGGTTTCAGGCTTCGTCCTTCCGAAAGTGACATAAGAGCGATATCATGTCATTCTGAGCGAAGCGTGAAGCGAAGCTATAGCGAGGAACGAGATACGAGAATCTGGACAGATGCTTCGCGTCACTCCGTTTCACTGCGTTCTGCTCAGCATGACATATAATTGTCCCTGAATTACTATCGACTATTTCCTCCACTCCTGAAGCCGAAACCTGAATTAGGGATAAGTTACTATCAACTGTTCCTTTTAGATAAATATCTCCGGGTAACTCACCGCCAATATCAATTAAACCGATAATGTCTTGAGTCATCGTATTAAAGTTAAACTGAAAATACTTGCCCGTTGATACACCATCGTTAATAGTGTTGTATGTTTTGATCGGGTGATTCGATGGCTCAGCAAAAGAAACGGTCAAGCTTTCTAAGGCTTGAGTTGTACCCACTCCTTTTTCTGATAGTATAGCAGGAGCCGTTTTTTCATCATAATTGAAGGTTCCTGTTGCCGAATACCCCTGATTGCCTTGCCAAGTAAAATTAACCGTCATTGCTTCAGCGGGAGCGATGCTAGTCAGGAGGAGGCTTAGGGCTAAACTGGTTACGATAACAAGTTGGACAAAAATACGTTGCATTTTATGGATTTGATCTAAAAAAAACAATTCTATGGTAATCAACAGTTCAGAACAGCTTCAAGATGCTGTTAAAGCACTCCGCCCAATTTTTGAAGAGATTGACATCAACGTCAAGCAAAATCTGAAAAAAGTCCTGATGGCTTTTCGTAATTATCGCGTTGGGGTGCATCACTTTGCTGGAGTGAGTGGTTATGGTCATGACGATTTAGGTCGGCAAACCTTAGACCAAGTATTTGCAGAAGTCATGGGTGCTGAAGCAGCAGCCGTGCGAGTTCAATTGGTTTCTGGAACTCATGCGATCGCCTGTTGCTTGTTTGGGGTGTTGCGTCCTGGTGACGAGATGGTATCTGTGGTGGGTGCGCCTTACGATACCTTAGAAGAAGTGATTGGTGTTCGAGGTCAAGGTCAAGGATCATTACGGGAGTTTGGCATTGATTATCGTCAGTTAGAATTAACTGCTGATGGAACCATTGATTGGCAGGCGTTAAAAACAGCAATTGGACAACGGACGCGCCTCGTCTTAATTCAGCGATCGTGTGGTTATTCTTGGCGTCCTAGTCTTTCTATAACAGACATCGAAAAAATTGTCCAATGCGTTAAACAGCAAAATCCGAATACAATTTGTTTTGTCGATAACTGTTACGGCGAGTTTATTGAAGACAAAGAACCTCCAACCGTTGGTGCGGATTTAGTGGCGGGATCGTTGATTAAAAATCCGGGTGGCACAATTGTCACTGCTGGGGGATATATCGCTGGAAAAGCCGAGTTAGTCGAAGCCGCAACCTGTCGATTAACCGCCCCCGGAATTGGTAGTTCGGGTGGGGCAACATTTGAACAGAATCGGTTATTATTTCAAGGACTTTTTCTCGCCTCGCAAATGGTGGGAGAGGCAATCAAGGGAACGCATTTAACCGCTTATATCTTTGATCAGTTAGGCTATCCCGTCAATCCTCAACCCATGGCATCTCGCCGAGATGTTATTCAGGCAATTCAGTTAGGTTCACCGGAGAAATTAATCGCCTTTTGTCGGGCAATTCAGCAATATTCTCCCATTGGTTCCTATCTCGATCCTGTACCTGCCCAAATGCCGGGATATGAGAGTCAGTTAGTTATGGCGGGAGGAACGTTTATTGATGGGAGTACCTCGGAGTTTTCTGCTGATGGACCGTTGCGAGAGCCTTATATCGTATTTTGTCAAGGGGGAACCCATTGGACTCATGTCGCGATCGCACTGGAAGCAGCAATAGAAGCAATATAGGGTGGGGGAATTCGTCAACTTGGACGCCAGGAAATAAATTTCTTATCTTTAAGCTCAAGTAAGAATGGAGCTTACTGGATAAAACTTTGAACCCGTTTTAACGGGTTTTAGCTTTAAGCCAGAACTTTAGTTCTAGGCTTAAGGAGCTTACTTTTTTTGCACGCGACAGGGGAGAAACAGGAAAGTTTGGAAAGTAATGATTTGGCACACCTAATGTAATTAATCAATTACATTCCATCCAGAAACTGTAGGGGCGCAAAGACTTGCGCCCCATTCAATTGTCACATCTAATCCACAATTTTAGCTGTGTCAATCCAGTAGTGGCGTGGCACACCTTAAATGTTTGTCGTGTTAACCCAAACTGGTTAATGAAACTTCAGCGCACTTTCGATAAATTAGGCAAAGCATTAGGATTGGCAAATAGCGGTTTTGATGCTGATTCACCGATACGTTTTAACTGACGAGTTAATTGCACAATTAATCCTGCCATTATCGCCCATTGACCCAATACACTAAACAAGACAGTGAAGACAGATGTCTGTTCTAAGATAATCCAAGGCGCACCAAATACTGACACAAGCCATAATCCGGGCAATTGTACTCCTGAAGTGAAGTCCGCTTGTATGATAGATAAAATAAATAGAGGGACAAAAATCGTCAGACTCAAGGTACTTCCTGCCCAAATCCACGGTTTTTTGCGTCGGATTATCAACATCAATTGAATGAGAAGGGCGTAAAATCCAATTAAATTAGCACACAGTAACAATCCCGCGATCGCTTTCACTTTGTCATCGACACCAGTGGGAAACAGCAGTAACCACGGGAACCAGACAATTGCCGTAATCCCTAAATTCAACGCGATCGCAATTGACGAAGGACTCTTTTCAGCCCAAAGCCAATCCCACCATGACATCTGCACATTTTTAACCTTTGAATTCTGACGTTGGAATTGCCCGTACCTTGACCAATCCAGCAAACTTTGTCGTTGCGGCGAAATTGCAAAACTAACCGCTAATAAGGCAACCAAGCTAAACAGAGAAATTCCAAACAGACAGCCAAATAGTGCATCTTTGCTAGTTATAAACTGGCGGGGAAGTGACCAAAATAATCCCAATAGCCAAATTTGAACACTTCCTACTAGCCAGTAACTCTGTTGTTTATTTAACAGCGTTCCATTGGGATTGCGGAACATACGATTAGTTGCTTGCCAAACCCAGTAGGCGCTAACGCTAATAGTGATTAGCATCCACAACGTTAGCTGTAAAGGTGCTTCACCCAGATTCCAAATAAACCAAGACCAATTTCCCAAATCCCTATATGTCAAGGTTTGCCAATCAAAATGCCAATCCAGCACCCCAATAAACAAACTTCCTAACCACGCCCCGATTAGACTAGCTGCTAACCCTTGATAAGACGCTTGAGTTAAGGACGCATTGAGTAATCCTAAACCATAGAACAATCCACAAGTGACCAGGATTAAAGCATAAAAACTGATAATCCAAGCCAAGGGAACACCCGCAACAATTCCTGAGATCCAATGTAGAGGAATAGCCAAACTTAATCCCAGGTAAACTAATATCGGCACACCTAGCATTTTCCCCCACAAAATACGCTGACTAGATTGGGGAGTGAGGCGAATAAAATTGAGCGTACCACGCCGATGTTCTTGCATCCAATCAGAAATCAGCAAATAGACGTCGATGGAAAATAAAAACAGAGGTAGAATCCAATTCAGTGTTCTGAAAATCGTCAGCCAATCAACTTCCCAGACGGATTCGACACAGTAATCATTAACACGCTTCGTACAATTTTGGCTAGAAAACGTTAATAAAATTAACGCTTGAATCATTAAAGACGTTGCCACAACCAGGCATCCATTGCGGAGTTGCAACCGTCCTCGAAGTTCTCGCATCAACTGGGGATTCCAGTCACCCAGTCGGTTTATCAGTGTAGAAAGCATGGGAAATATCTCCAAATTAACTGTTCGTTCGTAGTTGCGCTTTAGCGCCTAAAACCTTGAGTCATAACCACAAACACTGAACTCATACTCTCAAGTTTAACGGGTCTTTTATCAGTTTGTAGTCAGCGATGCGAGCGCTTATGGCACTAAAGTGCCGACTACGAACGAACGAAACCCGCTTAAATCAGCAACATTTACATTAAGTTGCCTCTAACGACGACTTGAGGAATGTCCCGCTAATAAAGCTTGAGTTGCTGACTCACCTGCTTTGCGTAGTTGCCGTGTTAACTGCACCGTTAATAGTCCCCAGATTAGGCATTCGGTAAGCAACGCCCAAGCGATAACTGAGGTAGCCGCATATTCAATTCCTGCCCAAGGAAAAGACGAAAATAACCAGGGAATAGGATTATCCGAAGGCTCAACTCCCAAGACTAACAACAGAATTGAAGGCAAACTCAGTACAGCACCAATCGTTCCCGTTGCCCACAGCGCCCGCTTGGATGTTTTCATCATTAACATTAACTGCGCTAGGGTAGCACAAATGAGAGTAATGCAGATAAAGAAAGCAACCGCTAACAACGCTTTGAGTTTGTCAAATCCTGGTTCATACCACACGGCAATCCAAACCAAAAACGGAGTTGTCGCAATCACTACATTAAGTCCAATGGCGACAATAGCTGGACTCTTTTCCCCCCAAATTAAATCCTGAACGATTCCCCCCTGTTTGCGACTTGTTCCTTGTTGCTGACGATAACGCGCCCAATCCTGTATTACCTGGCGATGAGATGAAAGTGCGGCAATTAAACCCAGAAATAACACAGCATTGAAGCAGGCGATTATAGCGAGATTCTCAACAACTGAATAAGAGGAGTAGACATACTGTCTATTTTGCCAAGCCAATCCTAACAGCAAGAGTTCAACACAAGAGACTAGCCAATAACTTTGTCGTTTACTCAGGATAGCTGCGTTGGGATTTTGAAAGCGTCGCTTCAAGGCTTGCCAAATCCAACCTGTCCATAAGGTATAATTCACTAAGACAAAACTGACGATACCTAATCCAGCTAAACCCACAGGAAAATGGAACCATTGCAGTGTTTGGATGTCGTTTTCCGAGAATGGAAAGGCTTGATAATGAAGTTCGGTGTGATTATAGAGATAGGGTAGAACTACAGCCGGAGAAAATAAATTGATCCAGTCAGCCGGACTGTTAGATATCCAATTGTTTTGGGCGATCAACAAAAAAGTAAAAACAGCACCACCTCCCAACCAGGATTGGAAGCCATTTAACCCAGAACTTATTAACCCAAACAGCAGTGCTGCACTGTAGAAGAAGGCACAACCTGCGATTAAAACAGCATAGAAACTGAAAATTTCTCCTAGAGTAATTTGGGCAGATAAGCCTAACCACAGATGCAAGGGAATGATCAGAATGGCGGCGAGATAGAGTAAGATGGGGACGCCTAACAATTTGCCGAATAAAATACTCTGGGCAGATTGGGGACTAACGCGAATAAAATTAAATGTGCCGCGACGTTCCTCTCCGGCTAAGTCAGCGATTAGCATATAAGTTCCCACGATTAGCAGGATAAATAGGGCAATTACACTCAGCAATGCGAACATTTGTCCCTGTTGATATTGCCACCACAGAGGAATATCGATGGCATCTTGCGGGCATTTGTGGACGGTTTCAATTCCTTGTAGATGGGCGATTTTTGCCTTAACGTCCGCTATACTACCTTTGAGTTGATTAATTTTGTCCAGATCAAAGGATTCTGCACTGCTATAGCGAAAGAATTGGTCTTGAAGTGAGCGATACTGTTCCCGTAGTTGGGACAGTTTGTCCTGATTAGCGAGGTAACTATCTCGTAGTTTACAGAATATCTCGGTGCTGCGAATGTAGGGGTAAGCATCAGGATCACTCAAGCGAGTAAATTGATTCAATCCATAGAAGAACATGGCTAGATAGCCAAGTACCGATGCGCCAACTGCGATCGCGATATTCCGCCCCTTTAATTTTCCCTTCAATTCCCGCAAGAGTTGCGGGTTCCAGTCTCCTAGTCTGTCTATTCCTTTGAGTAGCATGAAAACAGTCTCCTAAATTTGGTCATTTGTCCTTAGTCTTATGTCATTTGTTATTCGTGAAAAAACCTGGATCGGGGCTGCTATAGTTACATCGGGGTGATGTCAAAAATGATAATAGTAAAACCCGCCCCTACACATAATTCAAAACGTTCTAAGAGACTTGCTGATGTCCTAGCTTTAAGAATATGGTTTCTAAGTCCTCTTGGGTACAGTGAAACTCGGTTAACGGAATTCCCGCTTCAACAAGCGATCGCAACAACATCGCACTCTCTTCTGGATTCCCGGAAAAATCAACCCGTATCTGGTTCTTTCCCGAAATTCGTTCGATTTCTTGCACTAACGGATAATTTTTCAATTCAGCCGCCAATGTGTCCATATCTCCTAAACTGGAGAGAATAATTTTCTGACGGCTAAGGCGGCGATAAAGTTCAGCTAAAGGCGCACTTTCCACCAAATAGCCGAGTTCCATAATCCCCACTGACGTACAGAGTTCGGCTAAGTCACTCAAGACGTGGGACGAAATCAGAATCGTCATTCCCGCTTCTTGTAACGTTTTAATAATTTCCCGAAACTGCATCCGGGCGATGGGATCTAATCCGGAAACGGGTTCATCAAGTAACAGCAGAATCGGTTCGTGAATAATCGTTCTCGCCAAACTCAGGCGTTGTTTCATCCCCCGCGATAGGGTAGCAATTAAACTTTTGCGCTTACTGGTAAGCTGTACCAGTTCCAACACTTCCCGTAGGCGTCGAGTACGTCGGGGTTCTCGCAGGCGATAGAGTCGGGAAAAATAGTCCAGATAATCCCAAACCGTTAAATCTTCGTAGACAGGGAAATCATCGGGAAGATAACCAATGCGCTGCTTGAGTTTGGGGTTGCTTTGATCTCGCAACAAGCGATCGCCATTAATATAAATTTCACCCGTCGTCGGTTCCTCAGCGGCGGCTAACATGCGAATTAGCGTCGTTTTCCCTGCGCCATTGGGACCAATCAATCCATAGACTTCACCAGCGGCGACTTGTAAATCGATATCATTGACGGCGATATGTCGGTCAAATTGTTTTGTCAATCCATGGGTAGAAATGGCTAAGTCTTGACTTAGGGGGGGTGGGGATGGGAGAAATGTTCCTGCTTCCATAGTTGATGCTGATGGGATCTAATGTCCGCCAGTTTAACCTCTTTAAAGCCAAGGTATCTCTCATCCGGTGACACTTATGCAGTTTGGGCGGGGGATTGGGGAACTAGCACTAGAAAAAATTAAAGTTAACGGTTGAGATTAGGGAACACCTTGGACTTCGGCGTGAGCGCTCAGTCGAGCCGTCGAACGCTTACCTCGGCTTACTTCGACTTCGCTCAGTAACACGCTCGGTGTGTCACAGGAAATAGAAAACAGTAAGAATTTGAGGTTTCTTAATATTTATTAACTTTACTTCAGCGATTGATATCACGCCCAATATAAATAATATCCTGTTCGTCTTCTAATTTGCTCTCAATTCTAGAACAGGAAAATGCCACGATAATCTTGTCTCCTGTCTTAGTCTGACAAACCACTTTAGTTGTGTTGATGCCATTGCAATAAGATCCATTTTTCTGTGCCACTAAATTTTTCACCTGAGATTCATCAATAATTAAAGATAAAGATTTGCCGATTAACTCAGAATTGTTATAACCGAATAAGAAATTAGCTGCTTTATTGACAATTTTTATAACAGATGACGAATTAGTGACGAATAAAGCATCTCCTATATATTGAATAATTTTATCAAGATATTGACTTGATGCTGCCCAAGCATCTAATAATAAGGTCGTTTCATTTGAGCGTTGAACTAAAGTCTGTTCTAAATTCATCCGCTCAGTGACATCCTCACATAAAATAATTAGTTTATTTCCTGCCTGATAGTCTTCACTGTCATTAATAATATACATATCAAAATAGAGAAGATTACCTCGTCCAGAAAATCGTCCAATTCCTTTTAAATCAAAGTTTAACTGTCGCCCCTGAAGGATATGGCTTAAAATCTCTTCAATCCCTACAAGTTCCGGGAAACTCAGACGCACATCCTTACCGATACTCAAATCCTGAGGACGGTCGGCGAACTGAGCGATTTTATGAGATAGTTCTAAAATATTGAATGACTCATCGACGGCTAAGTATTCAATATGACGAGAAAATAATAATTTTTTAAACAGGGGATGCATGGAAATTTATATTATCTAGATTGGCTAATCTTTTCAGTTTTATTTTATTTTATTCCTAATAATTTTTGACCTCAATAATTACAGCATAGAAATTATATATGGCAAGCATAGGATTTAACACTATTAATTCTTCTTCATTCATCGTATTTCGCGTGAGACTCCACCCTCAGCAGATCCTTCGCAGGCTCAGGAGGGTGGAGAGGGATAGAGGTCAAATCGACCCTTTCAATAAGGGGAGATTTGACAATCCAGTTGAAGGCACGACATTTCGACTTCGCTTGGCGGCGAACGATTAACCCCGTGCTTCGCTGCAACAATTGGACTTTGGATGCAGTGAACTGTCCCAACCGTTTCCAGTTGGCGTCACTGACCGAAACTTGTCTCTCGGTGTCTCCAGAACACCAACCGACGTAAGTCTTCCCAGCTTTTTCGGCTATAACTTTGTCACCTTTCCTAAACCCATGGCGGGTAACTGTGCCGCCATACTTGCGCCGCTTACCTCCTTTAGAAGGGACACATAAATGTAACTGTCTACGGCTAATTGGCGGTCTACGGATTACCGCAAATGGTGCAGGTGTGATTTGAACATAACCACTCCAGTCGCCATGTTTGGCATTATCAGAGTGCCATTCCTGCCATCGGGTAAACTCAAACGCGGCTAAGGTTACACCGTCAACAGCGTGAGTTGCTGGAGTTTGATTAGCTTTGTTCTTTTTGTCCTTAGCTAATCCTAGCCATTGTCTAAGCTGACTGGTTCCGTTACCATCCCGTTGCCACCCCTTGTGGGTAACAACAGGAGCTAACTTAGATAGCCAGTTGAGCATCTGTCGTTGTCCTACCATAACTGGAGAGAATCCAATACCAGACCGAGCCGATTTACGACCACTGGTTTTATCTACGTCAGCCATGACCAACTCATAATGAATGGCACTAATCGGGAACAGCTTAAACAGTTCTTTGACTACCCGTAACTCTAGCTGCTTATTGGCTCGAATTGACGGTGGGAGTTTGCCTTGCTGCGATTATCAAACCGAGCTTGACGATGACAGCGTTTAGAGTAAGGCAGCTTCCGGTTAATCCGTCTCCCCCGTCTGGCTCGACGCATGACCCGCCGTAATTCCATCCGTTCCTTAACCGTCTTGAACGGTAGAACCAGATGTCCCATCCAAAGGGTAAAGAGACTCGATTGAACCCCAATCCCCGAATAGCATTTACCAGGGTCTATACCCATGGCTATGGGTTGAGTATTCTCTTGGGTTTCAAAGGTCAATTGAATGGCAAAACATTCTAAGTCGTTATGTACTACTTTAGCTTTACCATCCCTCAACCAACGCCTAGCGCGGCTGGGTTTTGTAGGCATTAACGGTTTACCTGATTTCGATAAAACTGGTACTCGTAACATGGTGATAAACCTCCGAGTAAAAGTGTGTAGTCCCTTCCCGCCATCTCAGCTAAGATGTCTTGGCTTAACAACAACCCGACAAAAGGTTTTAGAGGTAATCCGGACTAGGGAAATATCCGGATGTCTGTACCAAGCTGAGACTCTACGCGGTATTCAACGTTTAATGACGTTTGTCCGTCAATCCCTGACTTCAAGCGATAGCTAAGTCAGGGTTGTTGAATATTCTTATCCTGCTTTTATTAATCACCGCTGTAGCTGGCTACGTCTCTACCTGATCAGCGTAGAGTTTAACCAAGCTGGAGAAAAGCAAATACTTCCTCCCTGAGTGTGTTTATTGGCTATCCAATTATAATAATTTATTTTACAGCAATCAGAAAATAGGTAGTCATCTTGCCTCTACCCTTCACGTCAATCATACCTCGTTGCTCAAACTCAAATGTATCCTTTAATTTTTCGTAGATTGCCGCTGTTACTTGGATACGTCCGGGTATACTCTGTGATTCCATACGGCTGGCAATGTTCACGGTATCTCCCCACAAATCATAACTGAATTTTTTTAGACCAATTACGCCAGCAACCACAGGTCCGGTGTTGATGCCAATTCGCATATTAAACGCCTGTCCCGTCTGGTCACGAAATTGGGCGATCGCGGCTTGCATATCCAGTGCCATCCGGGCGATCGCGTGGGCATGGTTGAGGGGCGATCGCGGCAATCCCCCCACCACCATGTACGCATCCCCAATGGTTTTAATCTTCTCCAATTGATGCTGTTCGCACAGTTCGTCGAAAATCGAAAAGATTTGATTGAGTAAGTTAAGCAGCGTAATCGGAGGCATTGAGGACGACAGTTGAGTAAACCCGACAATATCGGCAAAAAGAACCGAAACTTCAGCAAAATCCTCGGCGATAATCTGATGTTCATGTTTCAATCGATCGACAATCGGTTCAGGTAAAATATTCAGGAGTAGCTGTTCAGATTTTTCCTGCTCTTGTCGCAATGCGGCTTCTGCTTGTTTACGCTTTATAAACTGTCCTAACTGATTACCAATTGTTGCCATAACCTGAGTTAGTTCCGGATCTGGGGGTTGCACATCATAGGAATAGAAGGTGATTACACCCAAAATTTGCTCATCGTCTTGAATCGGAAAGCCAAAAGCACTGCGTAATTCAGCAATTGGCAAGATTGGAGATAGCGATTCTGAGGTGATACCGCTAATCCATTTAGGAGAACGACTCGTCCAAATTTGACCCAGTAATCCCCCCTTAGGGGATGCGATTAATGGCTGAGTTATCGACATCGATTCTGGAATCGCGTGGCTAACCCAAGTGTGTTCGCACCGCAACTGAGGTGTTATCCTATCTATCTCGCGATCGCCTATCACTTCTGAAATCCAAAGTTCACCCAAATCCCACACCAACGTTTCACCAATTGCAGGCAAAATTTTAGGCATAGCCTCCTCGATTGTGCCTGAATCCGATAGAATACGGCTAATGGCATGTTGAGTAGCTATCCGCTTTTGTGTGCGCTGACGTTCAGTAATATCGCGACCAATATAAATAAAATGGAGACTACTTTCTGTTTCCATTTGAATCGCTGAACAGGAGAAGGATACCATTATTTTTTCTCCCGTTTTTTTCTGACAGACAACCTCCCAATTATTGATAAATTTTTGCTCAACACAAAGCTGCTGTTGATGTTCGGCAAGTAAGTCATCAGCTAGAGACAAAATTAGGCGCATAGAGTTGCCAACTAACTCAGATTCGTCATAGCCAAATAAATTTTGTGCCGAACGATTAACTGTTTTAATGGTTCCAGTCGGCTTCGTCACCAAGAGTGCATCTGCCATAGCCGTAATAATTTGATCAATATACCCTTTAGATGCTGATAATCGACTCAATAATAAACGGGTTTCATTAGTGGCTTGAACTAAGGTTTGTTCTAAAACCATCCGTTCTGTGACATCTTCTAATAAAATAATTAATTGATTTGGTTTGTCAGGGTTATACTGGTCAAAAGCCAAAGGATGTTTAATCACATACAAATCAAAATACAGCGATTCGCCTGTCACTGAACACCGACTAATCCCCTTTAATTCAAAATTATCCTGTCGTTCGTCCAGAATATCAATCAAAATGGTTTCTAACCCAATGAGTTCTGGAAATCCCAGACAGATATTTTGTCCTTGGCGAACTTGATCGGAATCTTCGGCAAATCGCTTGACTCCCGGAGAAGTCTCCAGAATTTTACCGTCTCTATTAATTAGTAAATATTCCCTATGGCGTGGTACTAACAGGGATAAAAGTTTATTTAAAAATCTGCTCATATCAGCTTGGGTTTAGGCTTTCAGCTAAAGCCACATTATTCGGTGCAGGCGTCTAGGGTGGCAAATCTGTGAAATTGCTCCATGTTTTCACCTTTGACAGATCCTCGCTATTTTTCGTACTATCAACTCCAGCCTATAGTAATGTATTTCATCGTTATACATAATGCGATTTTGTCATACAGTCGATGAAATCTTCTTCATTCAACCATTCGCTGAGCTAGGGTCAAAAAAATATCGTCAACATTTTTACCAGTTTTCGCTGATGTGGGATAGACAGCAGCGATTTTATTTGGATAATTCAATTGACACTTGTCTAGCAAATCTTCCTGTTGTTTTTCCGAAAGAAGATCCGCTTTATTTAACGCAACGATACCAAATCCTTTTGGATTGACGGATAAAAACGCCTGTAAGTGATCTGAAATATGATCGATTGTGACTTGGCGACTGACATCAGCTACGATTACCGCACTGGTTGCGCCTTGTAGGTACATCGGCGTCACCGTTTTAAATTTAGTATTTCCCTCCAAATCCCAGATTAGCATTTGTACCTGGAGCGCCTTTTTTGGCGTCTTGGCTTGCACCTCAACCGTTTTTCGGGAAATCTTTACCCCCACAGTGGACAAATACTTATCACTAAACTGTCGTTCTACAAAGCGACGAATTAAGCTGGTTTTACCAACACTAAAATCACCCAGCATACATATTTTTTTAGAGATCAGAGAAGTCATGCTTGTTGTGTAACTCCAATTGAGAGGGAATAGAGTATAGTATATTTAGAGTTAAGCGATATAAAATAGTTATAAAATTATTGGTTATTTGTGTTTCTTATCACTGACGAATGACTAATGATAGGCGATTAATTATCCAGATATGATCTCCAAAGAAGGGCAATTGAGTTAAGTAAAACCCGCCCTTACAACAATGTAAAGACGCGCCATGGCGCGTCTCTTAAATGCTGCCATAAACCGGAACAGCCGCACCGCTTACATCCTGCGCCGCGTCTGAGGCTAAGAAACAAATCACTTGGGCGATAGATTGGGGTTTCACCCACTGAATGGCATTTTCTTCTCCCATGGCTTGGCGATTGGTTGGTGTGTCAATCACACTAGGGAGTACACTATTGGCAGTGATATTCGTGCCTTTGGTTTCATCCGCGATCGCTTGAGTCAGGGCGACAACGCCAGCTTTTGCTGCACAGTAGGCGGCTAACTGTCCCCCCGGTTGCACAGCACCCCGCGATCCTACGGTAATAATGCGCCCATAATTCTGGGGCAGCATTTTCGCCAAACTGTGCTTGCACACCAAAAAGGTGGTATTTAAGTTCAGGTCAAAATCGTTTTTCCAGGCTTCATAACTGTATTCGTGGGTTTTTCCCATGGAAAAGCCACCCACTAAATGGATTAGTACATCCACCCCTTCCATATCGTTGATCATTTTGCTGACATTCGCCTCATCAGTGAGATCGGTAGGGACAAAGCTAATCCGGGCAAAATCCGCCGGGGATAGGATTTGTTTCAGGCGTTCTACATCTTGAGGATTGCGATAAGGAATGGTTACCGTTTTGGGTGTAGAGGCTAATACGGCTGGAGTCACCCCTATTCCTAGTCCGCCAGTACCGCCAGTGAGTAAAACGTGTTTGCCTTTCATTAAGTTGAACGGGTGGGTATCTTCCTTTCCCAAAATACCGTAATTTGGGCAGCGATTAAGCTGCCCTTACTCTATTCAAGCACGAATTGGCTTCACCTGATCGGATGGATGTCTAGGATAGGCGGCACAAACAACAGGGGTTTGGTAACCAAACCCCTCCGAGTCCATTTCTAAGACTGCTGTTCCAGTTCGGATTTCATCCGCTCTAACGTCATTTGCATTTGATCAAACATTTGCTGAGGCGTGATGCCAAACTGACCAAGTTGTGTATTGAGCTGCTCAACTGTCATCTGAGCCATAAAATCCTCGGATAACTCGAAGCGCTTCATAAAAATTCGATAGCGCTCCATCATCGCTTCCATCTGATCAATGAAAATTTTCTTCCCTTCTCGGTCAAATTTACCGTAGCTGCCTCCCAATTGGACAAGGGACTGATAATCTTCAAACAGTTGTTTAGCTTCTTGTTGGACTATATCTGAATCAAAAAACCCCATAGCTCTTACCCGATCAACCGAGTGGGTTGTACTGCCGTTTCCAGTCATATTCTAGTGCAGTGTTGCACTTAGAGGAAACTTCGGTTATCCGTATTGGGGATGCAAGGGAGTAGAAGTGTGGGCGTGCGGGGTGCAGGGGGGAGAGGAAATGAAATTAGCAAAAACGCCGGAAGCCCCACGCCGTCCTGAAAGGCGGCGCTGGGATGGATAGGCGGTTAAAGAAGAGGGTGTCGAACCCTCTTCTTTAACATTTGGGTGCATCCTGTCCGCGAATGTATCGCTCAAGAACCTCAATATTCGCTCCCCCTACAGACTCAATTCCATAAGAATCATTCCAGAACTCATTTTTGGTATTATCGTCATTCTTCCAGAAGAACTGAGTCAAGTGTTCAGGAAACTCCTTGTTCATTTTCCTGCTTGTCACAGTTTTTAAGTTGTTAATAAATTTGGATAGTTGTATTTGTGGGTAGTAGGAAAACAGTTTCTTTTTAGTCATAGCGCGGTAGAATATAAGACATGAAAACATCCTACCAGTACCGCCTTTATCCCAGTACCAAACAGAAGCTCTCCCTCAACCAAGGATTGAGGGTTTGCCGCTATTGGTACAACAGGATGCTGGGCGAACGCTTGGACTGGTGGGAATACAACAGGTCTGCGGTTAACTCTTGCCCCCTAATCTGTCACCTTCGAGAACTTAAGGAACGTCCCAATTATTACAACCAGAAAAATCAACTCCCTGCCATTAAGAAAGATTTGGTGCTGGTCAAGTGGTCAGGGGAACTCCTAGACTTCAGTGATATCTATTCGACCATCTTGCAGGATGTCTGTAAGCGAGTTGATAAGGCGTTTGAACGGTACATCAAAGGAGACAAGAAGGGGAAACGCTCTGGTAAACCCCGGTTCAAAAGCGAGTCTCGCTACCGAACAATGGTATTTGACGGAGCAAAGAACGAGTGGTTGAAGTTCTGTACGGTCAACGGTCGTTGGCTTTACCTAAGACTGCCCAAGATTGGATTAGTCGATGTGTATATTGCCACCTCTGAAGGTGAAAGCATCCCCTCTCTTAAGCCCCTGAGGAAAAACCTCGACAAGCTAGGGAAGTTGCAGACCAAGCGAAACGCTAAAAAGAAAGGGTCTCGCCGTCGCCGTAAACTAGCCAAAAGAGAAGCAAGGTTTCATCAGCGCATTGCTAGGAGTCGCCAAGATTTCCAGTACAAGAGTGCGCACAAATTGGTGCGAACCGGGAAGAAGGTGTTTTTCTGCGAGGACTTAAACCTCAAAGGCTTGACCAAGCGCAATGCACCCAAACAAGATGATGACGGGAAATACCTTCCCAACGGGCAATCCGCAAAGTCAGGACTCAACAAGTCCTGGTTAGATGCCGCATTTGGACAATTCTTCTCAACCCTGAGTTACATAGCTGAAAAAGCTGGGGCTGTGGTCGTTGAAAAGAATCCTGCTTATACTTCCCAAATTCTCTGCTATCGAGACGAGTTCGTATTTATAGACTGCTCGATTCGAGAGTATTGGGATGAACAGTTACAAATCTGGGTTGATAGAGACATTAATGCTGCTATCAACCTAAAACGTGTAGGGCTGGACGTGTTCCCTACCCTAAAATGCCGTAAAGGGAATCCAGTAGTGGTCTCTTCTGCTACTAATAGTACCTTGAAGGAAGTTCTGACCGCCTTATTTAAGGCTTCAGTTGCCCACGCTGTCCGGTAACGGCAGCGCTGGGTACGTCACAGATTCCTGCCAGTAGTATTGAGCAGCATCTCTCTATCATATAAAGTATGGCGTTCCTCTTTCTTGATTGATAACGGTGTCCTTTCGTCTGGTGTTTGAACCACTATGTTAAGCAAGCCGAAAAGTCGAAAAGTTGCTTCCTTACTGGCATTTAGTGGGGTAGTGATACCTTTTTCTGGACTGCACAAGTTTTATCTGGGGCAACCTTGGTGGGGAGTTTTGTATTTGTTGCTGTCCTGGACACCAATTCCCAGAGTGGCGAGTGCCATTGAAGGGGTATGGTATTTGTTGCAAAATTCGGAACAATTCGACCAAAATTTTAATGGCGATTTGATTCCAACCGGGACATCAGCGCCAAGTCAAATCCCAGAGGTTGATCCGGCGCAAGTGGGTGCGATCGCGGATGCACTGCGACAACTGGACAAGCTGCGTCAGGAGGGATTGATGTCAGAATATGAGTTTGAGCAAAAGCGTCGCCAACTACTGGATCGTATCGCGTGAAAAGAAGATGGCATTGTTTGACTGGCTGTTATCGACGGATCGATTAAACCCAACCTGGCGCTCAATCCAAGCCCGGATTCAGAGCGATCCCTACTATCGGCTGCAATCGGCACAAGAAATAGAGGTGGCGGTGGCGCTGGGGATGAGAATTGATGTCAATCAAGCGACGGTGGATGACTGGCTAAGATTACCAGGAATATCCATCCATCAAGCGCGATCGCTGGTGGAATTGGCAAATAGTGGGGTACAGTTTTGCTGTTTGGAGGATATTGCAGCGGCGTTAAGTATCCCTGTGGCGCGGTTACAGCCGTTACAACCAATTCTCAGCTTTTGTTACTATGACGCCGAAAGTCCAGCAACACCCGTGTCGATTCCGGCGAATACAGCATCCGTGGAACAACTGAGCCGAATTCCTGGAGTTGACTTGTTTGTAGCCAGAGCGATCGCCCAAAATCGGCAAGAGATGGGCAACTATCGCAATTTAGCAGACTTGCAGCGACGCCTTGCCCTTCCCCCAGACCTCATATCTGAGATAATGTACTATCTGCGGTTTTGATGGGAAAAAGCCAATGCCCTGGTTCGTCAAGATAGAAGAAGGCATCGTCGATAAACCTACGTTTGACCAATATGTTCCGGCTCATAAAGCCTACGTCCAAGACTTGATTGCCAAAGGACACCAAGCCAAAACAGGTTACTGGGCTGAGCGAGGGGGTGGAATGCTCCTGTTTGAGGCGAATTCAAAACAAGAGGCACAGGCGATCGTCCAGGGAGATCCGTTGGTGGCAAATCACTGTGTCAAATACCAACTTCACGAATGGTGCATCATTGCCGAATGAAAAAATATCTCCGTGAACTGATCAATTGGGTACAAAGCTGTTATACTGATAACTGACTCGGATTCATGCAGTCCCAACGCTCAAACCTTGTCAGAACCGGAAGGTAGCAGCAATACGAGATGCTTGGGATAGGCGTGAACTCCGGGTCTTCTCGTATATATATAGCCCTACAGTGACGCATTATTTTTCATTCATTATTTTTCCTCAGTACTCTTTTCCCTATCTTCCTCATCTCCCCCATTCCTTGCCGTACACAGTTGAATCCTGACAGCTAGGTAAAAACAAGGCAGAGAGCGAACTCGCTATACTGCCAAATGATACCCTTATTTATTGGTTTAAGTTTCCTGGAGGCAGATCTATGACATCCTATGCAACCTCTTCTGCCAAAGCCGAGATGAGTGAACTTCGGCGTCTGAAAACCTTACTCCCCCCAGAATTGCAAAGCTGGGTCATGGTGGAAGGAACGACGGAGGTCAATCCCCCATTGTTACGCACTGAAGAAATCGGTAGTGATGAGGTGGAGGTGCAAATTGACTTAGTGAAATGGGAGCAGTTTGCCCTTGACCAACGCAATCTCCTATTTTGGCACGAAGTTGCCCGGATTCAGAATGACACGATCCCCAAAGAAGGGTGGGAAATGGCAGCCCTAGCCATTGGCTTGGGAGGCGCTGTTGGGGAACTTTGGGTACAAGATGGATTGCTACTGCTGTTGGCACTCGCCCTCTGTGGTGTTTCTGGATGGAGACTCTATCAGAAAAACAACGGGGAGAAAACTCTCAAGACAGAAATTGAGGCAGATGAAAAAGCGATCGCTCTGGCTACTCGCTTTGGTTACACTCTCCCTAACGCCTACAAGAGCCTAGGCAGTGCCTTAAAAACATTAGTTGAAGTTACACCCGGTCGCCGTCAACGCCGCCGCTACGAAGCTCGCCTAGCCGCATTGAAAAAAAGTGCGGCTAAAGCCAAAGCCGAAGCGAAAAGCAAACGGGAATCCAGAGCCTAAAGCTGACCGATCATCTTATGGGTTTGGGGGATGACGCGCACTGATTTGAGATGGCGCTTCATCAACGCTTGCCATTCTAAAACTTGAGTCGGCGTTGGCGGGATCATTGGCGCATGATGGGGTTGAGCTAGGGGCGTTACAGGTTGTAAAAACACGGGAATACTGGGGTTACACGCTGCAACCAATTCGGCGGCTAACTCCAGTTCGGCGGTGTTCGTTGTTTGGGCAATAATCAGCTTGACAAAAACCTCAACATCTGCATCGCCACAAACCTGAAGAAACTGACGATGAGCGTGCCAACACTCTTCCCCACTTACACTCGGCAATTTCATATCCATACCGATACTATTTAAATAGGGTAGAATCTGGGCTAGTTGCTCCGGACGATGCCCACCGGTTTCCAAATAGATGGGTAACCCGGTTCGATGTTGTACTACGGGCAAGAACTCTCTTAAAAAGGGAGCCTGCAACAGGGGTTCGCCACCTGTTATGCTAATGCTTTCATGGAGTCCTGGATAATTTTGCCGCTCAACCCATGCCAATAACTGATCAACGGTTACGGGATTAGGATGAGTTTCAAAATCCCGATGTCCAGGGGTTTGCTCCACGGAAGCTAAATTGGGAACTGCCCAGGTATTCTGACTATCGCAAAAATGGCAGCGCAAATCACACAGAGCCAAACGGATGAATAATTGACGGGTACCAACGTTGCGTCCTTCACCTTGAATGGCAGAAAACAGTTCAATGAGCCGTGCGGTGAGTCCAGTCTTAGCTGACATTTTTTGACATTGGATCGGTAAATTCAAGTGAGTTTTCGGTTAAGTTAGCAATTGTACGACACAATATTGGTCAGGAACACATCAGGAACACAGGTGAATACAAAAAATACAGGTTGTTATGGGTGACTCAATGTCAGAAGCGGATTTTAAAGTAATACTATTGCATGAAACTCCCGTCATGCAACTTCCGGATCGCCTGAGTGTGCTTGAAGCTGTGGCTTTCAAAGAAACCTTCCAGCAAATTTTTCAGAATCACCCCCTGCCGCCCAAAATTATTTTAGACTTTCGTCAAACGACCTTTATCGATAGCTGTGGGATTGGGGCGTTGGTGAACAATTACAAAAATGCGACCAGTAAGGATATTGAACTGGTACTTACCAATGTTGGCACTCCGGTCATGATGATTTTGAGAATGACGAACCTCGATCAAATTCTCACAGTGGAACTGCTTTCTGAATCAAGTCAGCCACCAGCATTACCACCCACTCACCCTTCCACCCGCTCTGGGATCAAACGCGGACTCGATATTATCGGCGCAATTGTCGGCTTAGGAATTACCGCACTGCTGTTTATTCCAATTGCTACGGCTATTAAACTTGATTCGCCAGGTCCCATCTTCTTCAGTCAGATCCGTAAAGGGTGGATGGGCAAAGAATTTCGGATTTGGAAGTTCCGCTCCATGTATGTCGGTAGTCAAGATATTAGTAAGGGTAAAATTAGAGTTAAACCATTGGATGAAAATGCCCCTGATCCCAGAGTGACACGAGTCGGTCGGTTTTTACGGAAAAGTAGCCTTGATGAACTGCCTCAATTTGTCAATGTCCTGACAGGGGAAATGAGTTTGGTGGGAACTCGACCCCCAACACCGGATGAAGTAGATTACTACGATGTCCCCGAATGGCAGCGTTTAGATGTCAAACCGGGTATGACAGGAGAGTGGCAGGTCAATGGGCGAAATCAAATCCACAATTTCAAGGACATCATTGACTTAGATTTACGCTACCAGCATCACTGGAGCTTGATGTATGATGTCAAATTAATTATTAAAACAATTTTAGTGGTTTTTTCTAAAAATAGTGGCGCGGCTTAAAAAAACATGGGACTGGCTTTCGATTGATGCACCCTGACAAACCCCTTAAACAATCGCATCTCAAGGTAGCCACAGACATCAATGCTGTTGCTGAAATTTTCGCCTGGTTTGATAGGTTAGCGTCCCGCCAATTTCCTCACCAATTTTGTGTGAATTGCAAAGTGGCACTAGACGAAGCCTTCGCCAATGTGGTTGATCACGCTCATCAAAACTTACCTCCAACCACCCCGATTGAGCTGGAGCTGAAGATATTTGCTGACCGCTTAGAGATGCGGATTTGGGATCACGGAGAACCGTTCGATTTGCAGGCTAAGTTGGACGCTTTACACCAAAAAGGCTGTAACCTTCTAGAGGAAACAGGCAGAGGATTAATTTTGATGGAGCAATTCACGGATGAACTATTTTATCAACGCTTATCTGATCAGCGTAATTGTTTGTTTATGGGAAAACGACTCGTACCAGGGAGCCATTGAATGCCGTAAGCCATTGAAGGAATGTGTAAAAGCAATGAATTTATCCAGCCTCTAGGCTGATTGCACTTACTCTTACGATGCGGCATTCTGATAAAGGCAACTACAATAGGTAGATTATACAATATTCAGCAACCCCACGCTACTAACGTGGAGCGTGGGGATTGCCAGAGACAAGTCTGGTGACGCAAGAGTTGAATAGACCACTAGCCATCAACTGATACACACTTCCGAATGCTTCCCCAGTTCGGATCAACTGTAAGCCTACTTGTTATAGGCGCTTGAAGAAAGGACATTTTGTTGGTGGTGGTCGAGGGGACTGATAACTCACACGAGAGGCTTATATCCATGATTCGTGTTCCAGTTTTATCACCAAAAGGGAAACCATTAATGCCAGCTAAAGCTAGCCGTGTTCGACGGTGGTTAAAGTCAGGCAAGGTCAAGGTTATACGCAATGACTTAGGTGTCTTTCAAGTCCAGTTAGTCAAGGAACCGTCAGGTGAACAGACCCAAGATATTGCAGCCGGAATTGACCCGGGAAAGCTGTTTACTGGGATGGCTGTCCAGTCAAAAAGTGTCACCCTATTCCTTGCCCATCTGAACCTACCATTTAAAACCGTAACCAAGCGGATGCAAGGGCGGGCGATGATGCGACGAGGACGGCGAGGGCGACGGATTAACCGGAAGGTTCCTTATGACCAACGCAACCACCGCGAGTGCCGATTCGATAACCGCAAAGGTCATAAAATACCTCCCAGCATTCGGGCGAATAAGCAGTTAGCACTACGGGTGATCCAGGAGTTATCAAAGATTTACCCGTTTACTCATGTCCTCGTGGAGGTGATTAAAGCTAGAGGTGACAAGGGTTTTAGTCCGGCAATGGTCGGGCAGTATTGGCAAATTGAGCAGTTAGAACAAGCAGGCTATACCGTCCACACCCAAGAGGGATGGCACACCTCAAACCTAAGAAAGTATCTAGGCTTACCCAAGTCTAAGAATAAAGCTGAGGAATCACCCGCCGCCCATGCCGTTGACGGCATCTGCCTAGCCGCCTCCCGGTTTATACGGTATCGCCAGATTAAAGGCAGAAGTGGTACCTTCCTAGGGTCTATTACGGTAACACCATGTCAGTTTGCAGTGATTAGTCGCTCTCCAATTTGCCGCCGTCAGCTACATTTAATGATTCCCGGCAAGGGAGGGAAACGGCGGCATTATGGTGGCACCCTCACCCGTCACGGGTTGAGGAAGGGCGATTATGTCAAAGCTGAAAAGGCGGGTATCACTTACTACGGTTACGTTTCCGGTGACACTAAAACTCAAGTCTCGGTCAGTGACGCTAAATGGAAACGAATAGGGAGGTTTACCACCAAAAAAGTCCAATTGTTGCAACGAAATACCGGACTGGTATCAACAGTTGGGTTGTCAAACCTTGCCCTGAGCGAAGTCGAAGGGCGTGGTTTGACCTCTATCCCCCTCCGACCTACTTCGTTGAGGTCGGAGTCCCACGAGGTAAAACGATGGTGTTTCCTTAGCAATTGAGCCGTGCAATGTCCTTGAACATAAGCCTAGACATCCTGATTGATAGGCACTCGGCTAGTTTGGCGAAAAAATTAGCCCCAACTGGGTAGGTTCTACTTGCTTTCCTAAAATTTATGAGAATTCTGATTTATTCCTACAACTATTTTCCCGAACCCATTGGCATTGCCCCACTGATGACCGAACTCGCTGAGGGGTTAGTGAAACGAGGACATCAGGTTCGGGTGGTTACGGGGATGCCTTGGTATCCTCAAAAAGAAGTCTATAAAGACTACCAAGGCAAATTATACTGCACAGAAGTTATCAACGGTGTAGCGATTCAGCGCAGCTATGTCTGGATTCGCCCTGAACCCAGTTTAATCGATCGATTATTATTGGAAGTTAGCTTTGTGGCGACGAGTTTTGTCCATGCTCTAAAGGGTAAGCGCCCCGACATCATTTTCTTGACAGCACCACCACTACCCGTTGCCGTACCCGCCGCACTCCTAGGATGGCTACACCGGGTTCCAGTGGTTCTCAATCTTCAGGATATTTTACCCGATGCCGCTGTACACCTGGAAATTCTGACCAATCCCAAGCTGATTCGCATCTTTTCCATTTTGGAAAAATTTGCCTACCGAACAGCGACCAAAATTAGTGTTATTGCGGATGGGTTTATTAAAAACTTGCGGAAGAAGGGCGTCAGTGAAAGTAAAATTGAGCTGATTCCCAATTGGGTGAATGTTGATTTCATCAAACCTTTACCGAAAGAACCAAATTCATTCCGTCAAGAGCATGGACTCAACGGCAAGTTTGTGGTCATGTACTCCGGGAATATAGCGCTAAGTCAAGGCATAGAAACCGTTATCCAAGCTTCGATTCGCCTGCGTCACATTCCCGAAATTGTCATTGTTATTGTGGGAGAAGAAAAAGCTTTAGAACGATTGCAGCAAGAAGAAGCGAGGGCTCTGGTAGAATGGCAAATTGAGATCCAAAAGAAAGCGCGATCGCAGGTGAAAGCAGAAGCTAAAGCCTTGCAACAATTACAGCTATACAAACAAACCTGTAAAGCCACTAACGTACTCCTGCTACCGTTTCAACCTCGCGAAAAACTCCCGGAAATGTTAGCCGCCGCCGATGTGGGCTTGGTCTTGCAAAAGCACAATGTTATTGACTTTAATATGCCCTCAAAAATTCCGGTTTTGATGGCAAGCGGTCGTGCCATCATCGCCTCGGTGCCAGCCGAAGGGACAGCCGCCAGTGCCATTCAAAGAAGTAGCGGTGGTATTATTGTCAAACCCGAAGATCCCAAAAATTTAGCCGCCGAAATTTTGGATCTCTATCTCCATCCGGAAAAAGTCAAAGCTTTGGGTGACAAAGGCAGAAAGTATGCCGAAGAAAATTATGCGTTTGACCGAGCGCTTGATCGCTATGAACAACTCTTTGCTTCCCTTCAGAAGCGTTGAGATAAAATGGATTCAATACCTATAGTATAGAGTCAATCTTAGCCTTGAGGAGTTGGGTGACCGAATGCGGGATCAGGTTTTAACCTGGCTAGACGATAATGTTCCGACAGCCCGGATGCAGCACATCCTGAGGGTTGAGCAGATGTCTATGGAATTAGCTCGACATTATCATTTAAATGTGGAACAAGCCGCTCAAGCCGGATTGATGCATGATCTGGCTAAATACTTTAAGCCAGAGCGACTCTTGCGAATGGCTAAGGAGGCAGGTATCGATATAGATCCAATCTGTGCGGCGACTCCCCATCTGTTACATGCTGATGTCAGTGCTATCGTGGCTAAAGAGCAGTTCGCTATCCAAGAGGACGCTGTACTCAATGCGATCGCGCTGCACACGTTAGGAAATCCAGGAATGAGTGAGATGAGCTGCGTTGTGTTTTTAGCCGATAGTCTAGAACCAGGTCGTGGTGATACACCGGAGTTGGAGAATTTGCGGAAAATTGCTCACATCGATCTGCACAAAGCCGTTTGGCTAACCTGTGACTACTGTGTCAAACACCTGCTCAATACTCGTCGCCTGATTCACCCCCGCATGATCTTAACTCGGAACTGGGCGGTGCAACGCTTTAGCCAAAAACCAGAATTGACTCAGTAGGTCAATGGATATAAACCGAAAAATGTTACGTTTTATAAAAAATTATCAAACTCTAACAAATGACAAATGACAAAGGACATAAGACAAATGACCAATTTCAACGCTCATCTACCTTATTTGTCAATGAAAACCAAGACCAAAAAGCTAGACCCGATCTGGCATTAACTATTGCCCAAGCTGCCGATGATCGCAAAGGCGAAAATATCGTCATCCTCCGCGTGGCAGATGTTTCCTATATTGCTGATTATTTTGTGATTGTAACAGGCTTTTCGCGGGTACAGGTGAGGGCGATTTCTCAGTCGATTGAAGATCAAGTGGAAACGACTTGGCAACGGCGTCCTCTACGAACCGAAGGACAAGCTGATGGAAGCTGGCTGCTTCAGGATTACGGTGAAGTTATTGTTCACATTATGCTGCCTCATGAACGGGAGTTCTATAATCTAGAAGCATTTTGGGGTCACGCCGAACATGTTGAATTCAATTCGCGACAATCCTAAGCTGAACAAATATTATGAGGGAATCGTCCGTTTCTTTCTGTCCCGTACCGACAGAACAACAACCGATTCATGAGTACCAACAATTAAAAGACTCTTGGTTTTTCCGTTGGGCGAAGCTAGAATTGAGAAATTATGGGCTCAAGCTGGCTTGGGTTTGGGGCTTAAGCTGGTTAATAGCGGGTCCAGTCGCCGCCGCGAGTTTTGCGCCGCACCAGCATCTGGTACAGTTTATTTTGGCGGGTGGCGCAGGTGCTGGCGTGTTTTTGATATTGGTGTTACTGCGACTGTACTTAGGTTGGTCTTACGTGTGCGATCGCTTATCTCAGGAAACCATCGGCTATGAAGAGTCCGGCTGGTATGATGGTCAAACCTGGACGAAGCCGCCAGAAGTCCTGAGTCGCGATCGCCTGATCGTCTCCTATCAAGTTCAGCCCATTCTGCAACGCCTGCAACGAACATTGGGCATTATCGCTATTCTGATCATCAGTGGCAGCTTGCTATGGAATCTTTCTTGATAATTTATGGTTTGGTTTTTCCTCAAAATGATTAAGTTGGTTGGTGGAAATAAACCCAACACTATTAATTTCTGCCAATATTCCCTAAACTCTTACAAATGACCAATGACCAATGACCAATGACGAATAACGAATGACAAGGGTAAAACGTAATCAAGCACCAGCGATCGAAGTCCGTTTACTCCGGGAAGGCATAGCCGAATCCATCCACCACGCTCAAGCTGTCCTCTGTGACGAGCGAGGGCGTGTCCTATCCGTAGCGGGCAATTCAGAAACATCAACCTTTATTCGTTCGGCACTCAAACCGTTTCAGGCTCTGGCAGTTACCACAACGGGAACCCTGGAACGATATAATCTTAACGACCGAGATTTGGCAATTATTTGTAGTTCCCACCAAGGTCATCTGGAACAGGTTCGCCAGGTTTTTAAGATTCTTTGGCGCTGCGATGTTGACCCATCAGCCTTGCAATGTCCGATTCCTCCGGGCAAGCAAAGTGCCTTAGAATACAACTGCTCTGGCAAACATGCAGGTATGCTTGCTGTCTGTTGCCAACGCAATTGGTCTATTGATAGTTATTTACAGTACAATCATCCCGTTCAACGACTCGTTTTGAGCAAAGTCGCGGAACTGATGCGGATGCCACCAGAAGAGTTGATTTCGGCACACGATGTCTGTGGGGCACCGACGTATTTTTTGCAACTCGCTCAAATCTCCACCCTCTTTGCTCAACTTGCTTCTGGTGACAATTTGGCAATGGAGCGAATTGTTCGGGCAATGACCCATCATCCTACCTTAGTGGCAGGAGAAGGGGCATTTGATACAGAATTAATGCGATTGACCCAAGGCGAACTGGTGAGTAAAGCAGGATCAGAAGGGGTTCAATGTATCGGTCGTGTGGGTGAAGGACTGGGTATGACAATTAAAGTCATGGATGGAGCCAAACGCGCTAAATATGCGGTAGCGATTCAGCTTTTGAAGCAAATGGGTTGGATTAGTCCCGCCGTGGCGGAAAGTTTGGCGGAAAACTTTATGCATTTCGGTGAGTTCAAGCGTTTAGAGGTGATTGGCGAACTCTCGATGAGCTTTTGAATTGGGTCATTGGTCTTATGTCCTTTGTCCTTTGTTTGCGCTTTGGTTCCTTGGTTTTTTTTGCTTGGAGTTGCCACATTTAGGAAATAGGTGTTATGCTGTGTAAAGCGACGCGGGATAGAGCAGTCTGGTAGCTCGTCGGGCTCATAACCCGAAGGTCGGTGGTTCAAATCCGCCTCCCGCCACCAAATATAAAGGTAAGCCCTGTAAACCGTTGAGTTTACAGGGCTTTGTGTAGGGCTTGCTGCATGAGTGTAGATGGGATACCACACAAGGGTGGAAAGCCATTTTTGACCCAATAAATGCTTTCGTTTTGGTGTCTGTTCGGTCAAAAACGAAAGCACTTTTACCTAAAAAGCAGCATCTTCCCCATCTCCCCCTCACCTCACCACTTATTCAGCAGCCCCTAAGGAGCGATCGCGGGAGTTACGCTCACAGTCTCTTGAACTGTTGTATGACAGGTAGGCATAAGTTCCAGCACCATGTTATAAAAGGCGCGAATCGGCGGGATTTGCAGTCGATCTTGTGTCGTGACTAACACCACTTGCCGGGTCAAGGTTTGTTTCGGAGGTGATCCATTTTCAGTAGCAGCAGCAATCGAACGCACAGCCAGAGTCGGATCATTTAGGGCTTCTACCAAGGCAGATCGGGGTAACAGCGAAATTAAATGTCCCTGACGCACAACTCCCCGAAAAGCATCCAGGGAATTTAATTCTAAGCTAGCGTTAAGGGTGCCACTTTGCCGGGAGAACAAATCTTGTACCAATCGCTGCATTCCATAGCCATCTTTAAATATCACATGGGGATAGCACGTTAGGGCATCCAAAGGCACTAGGGTATATTTTGTTAATGGATGATCGGCTGCCATTAAGACTTCGATGGGTTCGTCATACAATTGCTCCGTCACCATTTCGGCGCTGGCGGTTAAATAGCGGTTATTCATGACAATCGCTAAATCAACCAAGCCATCTTTCAAGACTTTCAGGGCGCGATCGCTCCCTAATGCCGTTACCCGCAGTTGCACGTTGGGATAATCCTGACAAAAACGCTGTAAAACCGGGGGCAAGTAATGGGCGCAGACGGAGTGAATAGCGGCGACACAGAGTTCAGGTTGTTTTCCGTCTAACAAGTCAGATAATTCTTGGGTAGCTGTTTTCCATTCATGGCAGATTTTACGGGCGCGAAATAAAAAGCGATCGCCTCCTAAGGTTAATGTCGCCCGAGCCGTTCGATGAGC